>JAQWBC010000019.1 GCA_028707415.1 Candidatus Izemoplasmatales bacterium | reverse complement strand
TATCGAACGAGTCGGGTTATCAAATCATATTCACCATAAAGCAACTAAACTTTCCGGGGGGCAAAAGCAACGCGTAGTCATCGCGAGAGCTTTAGCTAAAGATTGCCCGATTATTGCGGCAGATGAACCAACGGGAAATCTTGATTCCGAATCTGGAAAACAGATTTTGGAATTATTATATGAAATTTCCAAAGACAAATTAGTAATTGTCGTAACTCATGATTATGATCAAATTAAACAGTATGCAACTCGCAAAATTCGCATCTACGATGGGGAAATTGTTGAAGATATTAGTGTGAAAACTACCAATAAACAGCCGTTGCCAATCATCGATGATTCAGAAACGAAAATCAAATGGCTTGACATTATCAAAATGTCATTTGCCAACTTGTTATCGCAACCTAAAAAAACTATTTTCTTATTACTTCTCATGTTTTTGACGACCTTTTTTATCGCCTGGGAATATGGTTCTTTCAGCCGTTCTACCGTTGAAAACGCGGAATTTTCTGACCTTTATTATCAATCACAGTTCATCAATATCAGTAAAAATCGGATTGTTATTCGAAAAACAGATGGCTCAATCTTAAGTGATGCCGACCTTCAAGAACTTTCGGATATTTCTGGAGTTAAAACCATAATTGATCATGATTACGTTTTGGATCAAACCACCGATATCGTTCTTAATTACGGCGGAAATGATCCGGGGAGTTATTATGTAGGCTACTGTTCATATGATCAGTATAAAGATGATGTCAATCTTCTACTTGCCGGAGAACTCCCGGATGCAGAAGATGAAATCGTTTTGATACTCACAGAGGAATATGTAGAAAATTATTCCTACTTTCTCGACTCGACGATTAAATTCTATCTAAGTGATTGGGATTTAAGCATCGAATACGATGTAGTAGGGGTATTTTCGGCACAAGATCTGGGAATAGAGACAGTAAAATCAAATTCAGCTCCGCAATTTTTTCTGATGTTTTCCGAAACCGAAACCGAAAAACTAATAAAATCACAATATTTCAATGTGATTACTAACGCAACCTTCAGTGGCGTTAGTGCCGATTTGGAACCTGTCGAAATTGATACAAATATCTTTCTTGATTATTACGCTGTCACAATTGATGACAGTCTTGCCAATAACGTAATAGTTATCGAGGGATGGAATATGGCGTTATTTGAAGGTGTTTGTACAGGAAGTATCTATACAGACACATGTGTTACCGAAGTCGTAGGAACACTTTCGGTAAGTGATTTTTATTTTTCTAACGACTTGCCAAACATCACGATTGAATATAACTCTACGGAAAGCACGATGAAAGTATCAATGAATTCAGCATTATATGAGCAAATCTATGCCAATGATATCTATCAAGTTTCTCTTTTTGCTGAAGACGATGCCGCAGTCAATTTAGCGCTTTGGACTTTAGGATTGACATATGCTAATAAATATATTGTTGCTTACCCCTTCGAGCAAGCGCAAACAACCGCTCTGGGTAAGTATTTCTTTAGTTATTTAGCATCGTTAGTGTCGTTTGTTTTTATCGTTGCCATCGCCATTCTCGTTACTTATCTAATCTTGAAATTAATATTTAATACCAAAATGCGCGACTATACCATCTTTCGAACCATTGGTGCGGATAAGACCATTATTAAAAGGTTCATTACCATTGAAAACATCATAACTACTTTCGCAAGTTTTATTTTGTTCTTACCTCTAGCAATCTATTTAAAATATACGGTTACCGAAGAAAGCGTTTTATATGGGTTTTTCTATTATCAATTCGGCCATTATTTCGTTTTACTTGGAATTGTGCTCCTGATTGCCATGATTAACTCCCGCAGGTATAGTCGGCGAGTTTTTAAAGAATCAGTAAATAAAACTCTGAAGCAGATCGGTTAGGGGATGATAATATGATAAAAATTAACCATCTCCAAAAAAAGTTTAACAAAGGCAAGCCAAATGAAATTCATGTCATTAATGATACAACATTAGAATTTCCGGAAAAAGGATTAGTGGCTTTGACAGGACCTTCGGGGTGCGGAAAGACGACGCTTTTAAACGTAATCGGAGGACTCGATAAGTTTGACAGCGGAACAATTGATTTCGATGGTTCGATAATTAATTCTTATCAACCAGAATTATGGGATAAAATTCGTAATGCATCAATTGGGTATATTTTTCAAAATTATAACCTTGTTGAAGATAAAAACGTTTACGATAATATTGAGATTGGTCTCAATATGGCCGGATTATATCAACATTCGGCAGTTGAAGAACGGATCGACTATGTTTTAAAAAGTGTCGGAATGTATAACTATCGCCGGCGCAATACCATGGCACTTTCAGGTGGGCAGCAACAACGCGTCGCTATCGCCAGAGCCATCGCCAAAAATCCAAAAGTCGTTTTAGCTGATGAACCAACAGGGAATCTTGATGCTAATAACACTTTTGAAATCATGGGAATCATCAAAAAGATTAGCCAAACTTGTTTGGTTATTTTGGTTAGTCACGAACGGGAATTGGTCGATTTCTACGCCGATCGAGTCATTGAGATTAGTGATGGTAAAATCATCAATGATTATGAAAACAGTGGAAATCGAACTTTAGAACACATTGACGATCGTAATATTTATTTAAAAGATTTGAAACAAAAGAATATCGCTGATCCGCTTGAACTCGACTATTATTATGTTGATCAACCGTTGGTTAGTGCAAACATCAAATTAATATATTTGAATAATACGCTTTATGTTAAAGCCGACGGTGGAGCCAAAATTAAATACCTCACCGATGAAACCGAGATTCGTTTAATTGATGACCATTATAAAAAACCAGAAACCGATGATGTTTCGAAATATCTGTTCGATCTTAATCAGTTTGGGACGATTAAAAACGATACAAAACGCAAATCGTTCATTCGGTTCCGCGATACTTTAAAAGATGGCTTTAAAAAATTTCTCGGCGGAAAAAAATTACTAGGAAAATTTTTCCTGATTGTCTGTTTTGTGGTGGCGTGTGTCATTGTTTTTAATTTAGCACGGATTTCTGCGCTTACTCAAGAAAGCAGTTATTTGACCGTTGGACGCAATTTCATTCAAGTAGAAATCACTGACGATATGACATACGCCGATATTGCCACAATTATCGAAGACACACAAACGGATTCAATAATCCCCGACGCCAGAGACGAGTATTATCGGTTTACGTATGAGAGTTTTTATCAAGGTAGTGGCGATAATGCAGCTTTGATTACTTTTGTTGGCGGCTATGCTAAAAGCCCAGTTCCTGTATCTGTCAATCAGGTTGATGCCAGTAAACGAATCAACGGGTCATTACCAACAACAAACCAGCAAGTAGCAATTGATGTTTGGATTGCTGACCAGTTGCTTGCCAACGAAATGTTTATCAATATGGGTGTGGAAAGCTATGATGATCTTATTGGTGTTAATCTTTTAGGCAATTTTTCCACACTGCCGGCTTTAAGTATCGTTGGAATTTTTGAGACTAACTCACCAGTAGTAATTTTAACAGATGACAACCGTTTCTATTTTACTTCGGAAAAGGAATGTACTGCTTTAGGTACTGCATTAAATAATTATACCTTACAATCAGGCCGTGAAATCGCTGATGACAATGAGATATTAGTATCAGAAGATTCGAATCTTTCGTTGGGCTCATATGAAACGGTTTCGGAGACGCGATTTACTGTGGTCGGTATTTTTAGCAACGATGCTCCGTTCAATTTCGTTGTCTCTAATGCCGCTTTCGAACAAATAATGGTAGCAGAAACGATTTCTAGTCATGAGGGTTCAGATTGGTTATCAACCAGTGCTGATTACATTTACTTATATGCGGAAAATATCAATCAGGCTATTAGCGAAATAAATGCCCAAGGGTTTACTGCTTTGAATTCGGTCGAACAACTAAAGACTGAAAACATATCCTCGATTTTTGAAACTTTGATTCTCGTATACATCGGGCTTGGAGTGACCTTAGTATATATTGTCTTTATGATGCGCAGCAGCATGCTTTCGCGAATTAAAGAGATCGGCATTTACCGATCAATCGGAGCCACAAAAAAAGACATTTATAAAATCTTCTTTTCGGAAATCGTTGCTTTTACATGCGTCGGGTCGCTTCCGGGATATTTATTTATGACCTATGTCGTTTACTTTATTCAAAGCCAATTGAACGAACTGACAAACATGCTAACGGGAATGGATGCGTTTTTTTACTTTCCCTTTTACCTCTTCGTAATTGGATTGGCAGGAATTTATACAATGAATGTTATCTTTGGTTTGATTCCCATCTTCACATTGTTGCGGAAAACGCCTTCGGAAATCAACTCAAAATATGATATTTAGAATCACAGGTATTTAATTCCATCGTTAAAAACAAACACGAAAATCTCGCTTATTTTCGGTAAATATTTGTTGACAATAACGAGGCTATTATTGTATAATAATTCAGCGTGCGCTTGCACGTATCTGAGTGGGAGGATTTATCCGATAACCACATCACGAAAATAAGGAGGTGTCTTTCGTGGCTAGAGAAGTTAAAACAGTAGTAAAATTACAGATAGCGGGCGGTAAAGCAACCCCAGCTCCCCCGATTGGTCCGGCATTGGGTCAGGCAGGAATCAATATTCAACAATTCTGCGTCCAATTCAATGAACGTACAAAAGAACAAGTCGGTTGGGTCATTCCGGTTATAATTACCGTTTATGATGATCGTTCTTTTAAATTCATCACCAAAACTCCGCCAGCAAGTGATTTATTGAAAAAAGCGGCCGGAGTTCCAAAAGGTGCAGGAAACTCGAAAAAAGAAACAGTCGGAACCATTACCCGCGCGAAATTACTGGAAATAGCTGCACTCAAATTACCAGATTTGAATGCAAATGATGTTGAAGCAGCATCAAGAATCATTGAAGGTTCAGCAAGAAACATGGGAATTAAGGTTATCGACTAAATATACTAGTTGTTGTATACAACTATATATGGGAGGACATTTCCGCTAATACCAGATATAGGAGGAGAAAAATATGGCAAAAAAAGGAAAAAAATATGATATCGCTACTGCCAAGGTCGATGCGACAAAAAAATACTCATTAATAGAAGCTGTAGAACTTGTTAAAGCCGTAGCTTTTGAAAAATTCGACGCAAGTGTCGAATTAGCATTAAATTTGAATTTGGATTCAAGAAAAGCCGAACAAAATCTTCGTGGGGCAATCATGCTGCCAAACGGAACCGGCAAAGAAAAACGGGTTTTAGTATTTGCAAAAGGCGACAAAGCTAAGGATGCAGTTGCTGCTGGAGCCGACTTTGTCGGAGACGATGATATGATCCAAAAAATCAATGGGGGATGGTTTGACTTCGATGTCATTATCGCTACCCCGGATATGATGGGTGCTTTAGGAAAGCTTGGACGGGTATTAGGACCGAAAGGATTAATGCCTAACCCCAAAACCGGAACCGTAACGCAAGACATAACCAAAGCTGTTGTGGAAGCTAAGGGCGGTAAGATTACATACCGTGTTGACAAAAACGGGAATATTCAAACTCTCGTGGGTAAAGTATCGTTCCCGGCGGAAAAATTGGCGGAAAACATCAAAACGGTTATGGACGTAATCAATAAGATTAAGCCTTCAACCGTAAAAGGCATTTATATTAAAAACGCCGCTATCTCTTCAACTATGGGACCTGGCGTCAAAATTGAGTTTTAACAATTAAATAATAAAACCAATTCGGAGACAGCAGGGGCATATGCTTAATAATCCTGCCGAGATAAGGACAATAAATGCATTTTATTTATTCCTCTTTTTCTCGCGAAGAAGAGGATTTGTTTTTAAAGAGATTAATAGGAGGTGTAACATGTCTAGAGAAGCTATTATCGGTGTCAAGCAAGAAGAAGTCAATCAACTTGCCAGCAAAATGAAAGATGCAAAATCTGTTGTTGTGGCTGAATATCGTGGACTAACAGTCAAATTGACCGAACAATTACGGCGTTCCCTTCGAAAAGAGGGATGTGAACTTGTTGTTGCGAAAAACAATATCGCTAAACGCGCCGCAAAAGCTTGTGGATTCGAAGCAATTAATGTTGATTTGAAGGGTCCAAACGGCGTTGTCGTTGCTTTTAAGGAATCGGTTTCTGCAGCAAAAGTATTGCAGGAATTTGCTCGAAAAAACCCGAAATTGATTATAAAATCGGGCGTTATTGACGGGGATTTTTATACTCCTGCTGAGATTATGCAAATTGCGTTGCTGCCTTCAAAAATGGGATTATTGGCAATGCTAGCCAGCCAGCTCTACAGCCCGTTAAAAGATTTAGCAATTGGTCTTGATTTACTGAACAAACAAAAAGAAAGTATATAATGGAGGAAATTAAAATGGCAAAAATTAATGCAAAAGAATTTATCGAATCGTTAAAAGAAATGACGATTCTCGAAGTCAAAGAATTAATCGATGCAATGAAAGCTGAATTTGGTATCGATCCATCAGCAGTTTCGCAAGCCCCAGCAGCCGCTGCGGCCGCCCCAGAAGAAGAACAAGGACCAAAGGAAGTCAATGTTATTTTGACTGCTGTTGGTGCTAGCAAGGTTGCGGTCATCAAAGTTGTCCGCGAACTCACTGGACTCGGACTAATCGATGCTAAAAATCTTGTTGATGCTGCTCCAAAAGCAATCAAAGAAAAAGTTAAAGAAGACGAAGCAAAAGAAATCGCCAAAAAACTTACAGACGCCGGAGCAACGGTTGAAATTAAGTAAAAAATCATTCGAAACCTTGGCCTGAGAAATTCTCGGGCTTTTGGCTATTCGAAGGAGGTGAGCATCATCAGTCATTATTTCACTAAAGACAATGACTTGCTCGCCAGCAATCGGCGAACCATTCGTTTTGTCATTCGTGGCAAATTGTTTGAAATGGAGACCGACAAAGGCGTTTTTTCCAAAGCGGGGCTCGATTATGGGACTCGTGTACTGCTTGATAACATCGAACTCGATTCCAACGTGAATGTGTTGGATCTGGGATGCGGTTATGGGCCAATTGGCATCGTCATCGCACGATTATTTTCCGTTAACGTTGTGATGTCAGATATCAATAATCGGGCTGTCCAACTGGCGATGGAAAACGCTAAAAAAAATCTAGTAAATCTTTCCGTCGTTCAAAGCGACGGTTTTGCCAACATTACTGATTTATTCAACACAATCCTCTTTAATCCGCCGATTCGGGCGGGAAAACAAATCATCTATGGGTTGTTTGAATCGGCAAAAAATCACCTACAACCTGGTGGCAGACTTATTATCGTCATCAACAAAGATCAAGGTGCTGAAACAGCGCTAGTTTTTTTGCGGACGATTTATCAACAAGTTGAAGTGATTGCTAAAAAATCTGGGTATTATGTGATATGTTGTCAAATTTCGTTGACTGTTTGACACGACTATGATAAAATATTTAAATGCGATAGAATGCGCATTTTTGTGTTTTTGAGTTCAAAATTTTGGATTTAAACATTTTCCGGGCTTCACTTATTTCTTCAATTGAGGTGATTTTGTGGATTACAAGACTGTTAAATACGGCAAAAAAAGAGAAAGAAGAAATTATTCTCAAGTCAAGTCAAATGTTGAATTGCCAGATTTAATTGAAGTTCAGACCTCTTCGTTTGAATGGTTTGTCAACAACGGACTTAAAGAATTATTTGCCGATATATCGCCAATTACTAATTTTACCGAGAATTTGGAAGTATATTTCGGAGATTACGAATTCGGAGAACCGAAATATTCCGTTCTCGAATGTAAAGAAAAAGACATTACTTATTCACGTCCGCTTCGAGTTACTGTTCGTCTTTTAAATAAAGATGCAGTCGATAAAGAAACGGGTGAAGTAATTGTAAAAGATTATATTAAGGAACAACGGATTTTTATGGGCGATTTTCCTGTGATGTCTCCTGTTGGAACTTTTATTATTAACGGATCCGAACGGGTCATCGTATCACAGATTGTCCGTTCTTCGGGAGTGTTTTTCTCAGAAGAAATTGACAAAAAAACCTTACAAAGACGATATCTCGGGCAAGTTATTCCAACTCGTGGAGCCTGGCTTGAATATGAAATCGGCTCTAAAGATTTATTATATGCCAAGATTGATCGTTCAAAAAAGATCTATATGTCAACGATGATTAAAGCGCTCGGCCTTTCTTCAAAAGACCAAATTTTAAATTTATTCGGTGAAACCCAACTTTTGGCTAATACTCTTGAGAAGGATTTAACACTTAACGCAGAAGAAGCAATGAAAGAAGTCTATGCTAAAATCCGTCAAGGTGAAACGGCAACTACTGAAGGAGCGAGATCATTCTTTGTCTCGCGACTTTTCGACGAAAAACGCTATGATCTGGCGGAGGTTGGCCGGTTTAAAATCAACCAAAAATTAGATATTATTACCCGAATCAGACAACTTATCGAAAAGGGACTTGAAGTTCGATTTAAAGATGACATTGTCGATAATCAAACTGGCGAAATCGTTTTTACAAACAAGCAAATTATTGACGATACGCTTCTTGATCAATTAGCCGCAAGTCGTCGATTAATAACTTCGAGAGTGATTTTTGACGAGGATTTAGAATCTGAGTTGCAGATTCATCTTGATCGTGAAGCGCGGAAAGAAGCGCCAACAGAAAATCTTAACGAAAACTATATTGAAAAGGTTATTCGTGATTGTTTTGTCGAATCTTTAACGATTACTGTGGGCTTCAATGGGGAACCCAAAGTCGTCAAATTAATCGGAAATAACTCATTTGAATCGCGATTGCATATCACTACTTCGGATATCATCGCCAGCATATCATATTATCTTAATCTTTTTGACCGCGTTGGTTCGCTAGATGATATTGATCATTTAGGAAATCGGCGACTGCGTCTGATTGGTGAATTATTGAAGAATCAATTCCGAATCGGATTAGCAAAAATGGAAAAAAATGTTAAAGATCGAATGTCAACTAAAGAATCAAAAGATATGACTCCGCAAAATTTAATCAATATTCGACCTTTAACTTCTTCGCTAAAGGAGTTTTTCGGGAGCAGCCAGCTTTCACAATTCATGCAACAAACGAATCCACTTGACGAAATTACTCATAAACGTCGGATTTCAGCTCTCGGACCGGGCGGACTCACAAGAGATCGAGCATCATTTGAAGTTCGTGACGTTCATCAATCTCATTATGGTCGTATTTGCCCAATTGAAACCCCTGAAGGTCAAAACATTGGTTTGATTAACTCTTTGGCATGCTATGTCAAAGTCAATAAATATGGTTTCATGGAAACACCATACCTGAGAATCGATAAAGAAACGAGAAAAGTTACCGACAAATTGGATTACTTATCTGCTGACGATGAACAAAAGCATATCATTGCCCAAGCTAACGTTAAACTAAATGATGACATGACGATAGCAGAAGAACGTGTTGTTGGCAGATATCAAGGCGAAACAAGAATTTTCGATCGGGAAAAATGCGATTATATGGATGTCAGTCCCCAGCAAATCGTATCCATATCCACCGCTTGTATTCCTTTCCTCGAACACGATGATGCCAACCGAGCCTTAATGGGAGCCAATATGCAACGGCAAGCGATTCCATTATTAAAGCCCGAAGCTCCTTTTGTCGGGACGGGTATCGAATATAAAACCGCTCATGACTCGGGGACTTGCGTTATTGCTCACCATGATGGTGTTGTCGAATGTGCTGACGGATTGTCCGTCAAGGTTCGTCGTGAAGACGGAAATTTGGATATTTATAATCTTGCCAAATTCATGCGTAGCAATCAAGGGACTTGTATCAACCAAAAACCGATTGTTGAAATGGGCGAAATCATTAAAGTTGGCGACACTATCGCCGACGGGCCTTCGATGGATTTAGGAGAACTCGCTCTTGGACGCAACGTCGTTGTTGCTTTTATGACATGGAACGGATACAACTTTGAAGATGCTGTTATCATGAATGAACGGTTAGTCAAAGAAGACGTATATACATCAATTCATATTGAAAAATACGAGCTTGAAGCTCGCGATACTAAACTTGGAAAAGAAGAAATAACTCGAGAAATTCCCAATGTTGGTGAAGATGGACGCAAATATCTCGATGATAAAGGCATCATCATTCCTGGCGCTGAAGTCAAAGAAGGCGACATCCTTGTTGGTAAAGTAACCCCTAAAGGTCAAACCGACCCAACACCGGAAGATCGACTTCTGCTAGCTATTTTTGGTGAAAAGTCTCGCGAGGTTCGTGACACCTCTTTGCGAGTTCCTCATGGCGGTGGCGGTATCATCCGCAGCGTCAAAGTTTTTTCTAGAGAAAATGAAGACGAACTTGCCCCAGGAGTCAATGAAGTTGTAAGGGTATACATTGTTCAAAAACGGAAAATATCCGAAGGCGATAAAATGTCCGGACGGCATGGAAACAAGGGTGTTATCTCAAAGATTTTACCATCGGAGGATATGCCTTACATGCCAGATGGTACTCCAATTGATATCATGTTAAACCCGATGGGAATCCCTTCCCGGATGAACATCGGTCAAGTTTTAGAAATTCATCTAGGTATGGCTGCTAAACGATTAGGACTTCATATTGCCACTCCAGTTTTCGATGGTGTTAAGCAAAGTGATCTCGAAGCAATTATGAAAGAATCCGGTATGGATGACGATGGGAAGACCGTTTTATATGATGGACGAACAGGCCAACCATTTGACAATCGTGTTTCTGTTGGTGTTATGTATATGATCAAACTCGATCATATGGTTGATGATAAATTACATGCAAGAAGTGTTGGACCATACACCCTTGTTACTCAGCAACCAATGGGTGGTAAAGCTCAAAATGGCGGTCAGCGATTTGGTGAAATGGAAGTATGGGCTTTAGAAGCTTATGGCGCCGCTTACACCCTTCAAGAAATGCTAACGGTTAAATCCGATGATATAATCGGACGGAATAAAGTTTTCCGGGCAATCGTTGATGGACAGCCAATTCCGGACCCAAGCTTGCCAGAATCATTCCGGGTTTTAACAAGAGAATTACGATCATTAGGAATTTATGTTGAATTAATTAGTAAAGAAACTGGTATCAATGAAGTCAATCGAAGCCTCGTTGACGATGATGTAGAAGATTACATCACCAAATACGGGTTCCAATCGTAGGAAGGGGGAGCAGAGAATGAGTCAAAAATTTTCGCATCTGAAAATCAGATTAGCCTCTCCTGAAGAAATCCGCAGTTGGTCCTATGGCGAAGTAAAAAAACATGAGACAATCAACTACCGGACTTTGAAACCAGAAAAGGACGGTTTGTTTTGTGAAGTAATCTTTGGTCCAACCAAAGATTATCAATGTGCTTGCAGTAATAAATCTAAACGCAGTACTCATCCCGGCAAGAAGTGTCCTGTCTGTGGCGTTGAATACACCGAAAGCAAAGTTCGTCGCGAACGAATGGGTCATATTGAATTAGCCGCTCCCGTTGTTCATGCATGGTATCTTCGCAACAGCCCTTCAAGACTGGCGATTTTGCTAGATATAAAGTCGAAAGAATTAGAAGAAGTTGTTTACTTGGC
>JAQWBC010000179.1 GCA_028707415.1 Candidatus Izemoplasmatales bacterium | reverse complement strand
CGGTCTATTTTTCAGGAAAATTTAATCGTTCATTGTATGGGGTTGCTAGGTCTTTTGTCTATCAAATACCTGATAATATAATAATACCGGTAATTAATGATTTGCAAATCCAGTCATTTGTAGACATCGCAAAGTTAGGAAGCATTCCTTCTTTTTCTCGATTATATACCGATTTTTCTTCATTAGCAAAAACCGTGTTTTCTTTGCCTCTGGACGATATGCTGCTTGCATTATACAGACAAACAGAATTGTTTTCTAAATTGGTCTCGCTTCCGGATCCGGAAAGTGTCGAAGCAAAGCTTTTGTTTTTGGTGGCAAAAGCCAAGGAATTATCCGAGTATACATTCGATGATTTATTAAACTATTTCCAGGATCTTTATGACATGGAAGAACTTGACATCGAGTATTCGCGACCTTATGATTCTTCAAGCAATGCTGTCCGAATGATGACAATGCACAAATCGAAGGGCTTAGAATTTCCGATTTGTTATTACCCAGGTCTTTATAAGCGATTTAATTACACCGAATCAAAATCCTTTTTTATTTTTGATAAACAATATGGTTTAATCACAAAAGCATGGGATAATGGATTCAAAGAGACGATTTTGCACCAATTAAACCGATGGTACAATTATAAAGATTACGTCTCAGAACGCTTGCGGCTATTTTATGTTGCTTTGACCAGAGCAAAAGAAAAAATTATAATGATTTATGATGGCTCCAAAGAAAAAAAACCATTGCTAACATATAATCGTTTTGGATATCTTGACGCTATTATCCGGCAAAGATATAGTTCTTTTAAAGATATATTAGAATCAGTACCAATAGTTAAAAATTGGCAAAAAGAAGTAGATGATTCATCCGATATTAATTACATCCAATCCAGTCTTTCAACACTTATGGAAGAAAAACCAATCATCTATCCTAAAATTAATATTAAAACAAGAACGATAACGACAGAGGTTTTTAGCAAACCATCGATTGATTTCTTAACCGCCGCTGAAAAAGCATCACTTAAGTATGGTGAATGGGTACATAAAGAGTTGGAATTATTTAATTTCGCTGACATAGACGCTTCACTGAAACGCTTACCGGATCAGTTAAGAAAATCATTCGCCACCCTTTTATTACAGTCTGAGCTTAAAGGAATTGATGATGCAAAGATTCACCAAGAGTATGAGTTTTTCGATGAGAGAGACAATAGAAGTTTTCGTGGAGTAATTGATCTTCTCATCGAATATCCGGATCGAATTGTTATTATCGATTATAAATTAAAAAAGATTGATGATTTAGGATACATCAATCAATTAAATGGATATCGAAAATTCGTAGAAAAAGTTACTAGCAAGCCCATATATACATATTTGTATTCATTATCCGAACAACAAATCATCGCCATCGGAGGTGTCTGATGAAACAATTATTTCCCCCTATAAAAAAACGAGTTGACCATCATGGATCTTTTCATATTTCCTCACCATTAACCGCTATTATACCTGCCAATCTTTCCAGATTACGTTTGCCACTCGAAGAAATCATGACAGTGACGCTTGTCAATTCAGCGCCGGCCAATATGATTTTTGTCTCAAAACCCGATTTAAGACCCGAAGAGTACCATCTTTCAATCGATACGGACGGAATCAAAATTGATTATAATGATTATGCAAGTGCTTTTTATGCGGTAATGACTCTGAAACAATTATACGACTCAAATCTCAATACTTTTCCCTGTATAAAGATTGAAGATTGGCCGGATTTATCAATCCGAGGTTTTCTCATGGATATCAGTCGCGATAAAATCCCGACTGTTTCGACAATCAAAGCAATTATTGATAAAATGGCAACTGTTAAAATGAATCATTTGGAATTGTACGTTGAAGGTTTTGCATATGCTTATCCGGCTTTTCCTGATATCAACACCAATGAAACTCCCCTTACTCTTGCCGATTATCTGGAAATTGAAGATTATGCGAATCAACGAGCAATTGATTTTTCGGGAAACATGAATAGTTTTGGTCATATGACAAAATGGCTTGAGTTGCCAAGGTATCGGCATTTGGCTGAATGTCCTCATGGTTTTAAACAATGGGGTTATCGGTTCCCGGCTTCGACTTTGAATCCACTTAATCCAGAAAGTGAGCAATTAGTCGTTAAAATGTATCAAGATATGCTACCGCATCTTCAATCAAAGTATTTCAATATTAATTGTGATGAACCTTTCGAACTTGGCAAAGGCAAAAGCAAAAAAGCAGTTCGCAAGGATGGAATCGGTAAAATCTATGTTGATTTTATATCAAAATTGGTATCATTTGTAAATCAAAATGGCAAAACGGCGATGGTTTGGGGAGATGTATTAATCCATCACCCGGAAGTCATATCGCAACTACCATCAGGAATGATATTTTTGGATTGGGGATATGATCGGGATTACCCATTCGACAAACATATGAAATTACTTGCCGATATGAAGGTCAATTTTATCGGTTGTCCCGGAACTTCATCTTGGAACAGTTTTGCATCCCGAAAAGTCGATATGATGGAAACCACTAAAAACGCGGCGGACAGTGTTAAGAAATATGGTGGAATGGGATTAATTACTACTGACTGGGGAGATTTTGGGCATCTTCAATATTTGCCGTTTTCATATCCAGGTCTAATTTATGCTGGGTTAGTTTCTTGGGCGGATTCGGATTTAGCAGACAATTTAGTTGAACCTATTCTCACATCATGGATTGACAATCAAGAAATGGCAGAGGCGATTTTGGATTTGTCAGAATATTCTCAATACGAAAACA
>JAQWBC010000178.1 GCA_028707415.1 Candidatus Izemoplasmatales bacterium | reverse complement strand
GGATTCAGCTCAACTATTCATCCTGGCGGTTCGTTTATTGATTCAGCAGTGTCCTTTGGCTTAATTCGGGGGGGACACGTCGACGTTACCGTATTAGGAGCTCTCGAAGTAGATGAAGAGGGTAGCCTTGCTAGTTGGATTGTTCCAGGAAAACGGGTTCCGGGAATGGGTGGAGCTATGGATTTGGTGACGGGATCAAAAAAAGTTATCATTGCCATGTCCCATACCAATAAAGGCCTTCCCAAAATTCTTCATAAATGTCGTTTGCCGCTGACGGGTTATCGAAAAGTCAGTTTAATCGTGACTGAAATGGCGGTTATTGAAGTAAATAAAGCGGGATTACATCTCGTAGAAGTTCATCCAGATTACACAATTGAAGATGTTATTAAGGCTACTGAGGCTACTTTAATTATTGATCGCGTTGAAGCGATGAAAGGAGTCGAATTATGAAAGCAATGTTAAGACTAAGAATGTCATCCGCTGATGCTCATTATGGGGGAAATCTCGTTGATGGGGCAAAAATAATGGCACTATTTGGCGACGTCGCTACCGAGTTATTGATTCAAAATGATGGCGACGAAGGATTGTTTAGAGCTTATGAACAAATCGATTTTTTAGCTCCCGTCTTCGCTGGAGACTATCTCGAGGTATATGGAGAAATCATCAGTTCGGGAAATACTTCTCGAAAAATGGTTTTTGAATGTTATAAAGTAATCGCTGCTGAGACGGAAGTCGCTCCTTCGGCCGCAAAAGTTTTGGAGAAGAAGGTTTTAGTTGCGACGGCGACGGGAACGTGCGTTGTACCTAAAAATTTACAACGCAAATGATTGAAAAATTGATAATAACCTGTGCTTTGACGGGTGCGGAAGTGACCAAAGCCGGCAATCCTGCGGTACCGTACACAGTTGCGGAAATGGTAGCTTCCGCTCGCGAAGCCGTCATGGCGGGAGCGAGTGTGTTACATATCCACGCTAGAAAAGATGATGGAACCCCAGTACAAGATCCGAACCGTTTCGCGGAAATTCTTTCCGCTATTCATCATGAATGTCCGAGTGTGATTTTACAAGTGTCAACCGGTGGTGCTGTGGGAATGAGTCGTGATGAACGCTTAGGACCATTATCACTTTATCCGGAGATGGCGACTCTCGATTGTGGGACGCTCAATTTCGGAGGTGATGATATTTTTGTTAATACGGAAAATGATATTATATATTTTGCAAAAATAATGCAAGAAAAGAACATTGCTTATGAACTTGAGTGTTTTGAAAAAGGGCATGTCGATACGGTGTTGCGACTTGTAAAAAAAGGTTTGATAACGCAACCGTTGCGTTTTAGTTTCGTTTTGGGTGTCAATGGGGGGATGAGCGGTGAAACTCGCGATTTCGTTTTTCTCAAAGACAGTATCCCGCTAAATGCCACTTTTAGTGTTGCCGGGATTGGCAGATACGAATTCTCACTTGCCGAACAAGCAATAAAAAATGGTGGTCATGTCCGTGTTGGTTTTGAAGATAACTTGTACCTTGAAAAAGGGGTTTTGGCGAAGTCAAATGCGGAATTAGTAAAAAAAGTAGTTGAAATCGCATTGCAATTTGGTCGAGAAATCGCTACCCCTGATGAGGCAAGAATCATTTTACGAATGGAGAAATAATCATGAAGACATTATGTCCATATGGCACACACCGAGTCATAAAACCGCTAGGGGTATTGCCCCAAGCAGCGGAAATAATTAACAATGAGATGAATTGCGAAGCCAATGAAATATTGATAGATGTGAAGACACTCAATATTGACTCAGCTTCATTCCATCAGATATATCACTCATGCGACGGTGATGCTTTGCGAATGAAAACACGGATTATGGAGATAGTGAACACTCGCGGAAAAATGCAAAATCCAGTTACTGGCAGTGGGGGAATGCTTCTCGGAACCATCAAACAAATAGGAGAGAACTTACATACAAATGTGGTTTTAGGCGATGAAATAGCGACTCTAGTATCGTTATCTCTTACCCCATTAAAAATCGAAAAAATCGTCGCAATCCATATGGATAGCGACCAGGTTGATATCATCGGACAAGCGATTTTATTTGAAACCGGAATTTACGCGAAGATACCAACTGATTTAGATAAAATATTGGTACTGTCCGCCTTAGACGTATGCGGTGCTCCGGCACAGGTCGCAAGATTAGTAAAGCCAAATGATAGTGTTTTGATTTTAGGTGCAGGTGGAAAAAGCGGATTACTTTGCACATATCAAGCCAAAAAGAATGCGGGACCAAACGGAAAAGTAATTGGTGTTATCAACGATGTGTCACAATATGAAGATTTAAAAGCAATTCAGGCTTGTGATGAAATAATCATTGGTGATGCTCGCAATCCGTTAGAAATATACCATAAAGTCCTAAAAGTCAACAATGGGCAACAAGTCGATGTCACCTTTAACAATGTTAATGTTAATGATACTGAGATGACATCAATTCTGCCGACAAAAAATTCGGGGATTGTGTACTTCTTTAGTATGGCAACTTCATTTACAAAGGCAGCACTAGGTGCTGAAGGAGTTGCCAGTGAAGCAACTTTAATGATCGGCAACGGGTATACAAGTGGACACGCCGATTTGACACTCAATCTCTTGCGTGAATCGCGATTACTATATGCGATATTTATGAGAAGATACGGACCAAGGGGGTAACACAATGATTAAGACTAATGATTTATATTTAGAAAGAAAAGCCAAATATTTTCCTTTAGTCACGGACACTGAATGGAACGATTGGCATTGGCAAGATCGGAAGAGCGTCG
>JAQWBC010000018.1 GCA_028707415.1 Candidatus Izemoplasmatales bacterium | reverse complement strand
TTGAATCCGCATATCGTCCATCAATAAACCTCTTTCACTCACATTAGTCGATAATCAGTTATCGTGTACTTGCTTAATACTGCATCGACAAGTTCGTTACGAATGGTAACGTAGATTTCACTTTTTGATGCAATCATATCCGAAAAAATCGTATGAAATCCGAGATTATTTAGTTCCAGTAAGCCAATTTCGTCAAGGAATATTGGTGATGTTTGTTGTTTAATCATTGTGCGAATTTCCGCTTCAATCCATGCCAGAGTCGCATGAGAAACCAAATATGGTCCGATATGGCAACAGGAATCAAAGTCCTTAGGAGCACAACTGTCGCGATAGATAAATGGTCGTTCTTCCATCGTTGCCAGCCGCGTCGCCCAATATGACTCAACTAAATTAAGCGTCTTTCTTTTAAAAGAAATAAACCCATCACCAGTTTTATAAAACTGATAAATCGCCATCATTTTGCTGGTTTTACCAGAATCAATACTCCCAGTAATAATATTAATCATATCATTATCCCCTTTAATATATAATTATTTACCAATTTAATCGGCACAAACTCATTATTGGGTAGATATGATTATTACAAAAATAATGTCACGACGATTGCTAAAATCAAAAAAACGCCCGCAAAAATTGGTTTTGTCGTCAAATTGTGAATCGGCTTCTTACCAATCATTAAGTTTACATGGTACACAACCGCCCCCAATGCCCCTTCAAATAAGCCGTTAACGACGATGAAAGTCATTCCTGTTTCAAAACTCTGTAATTGTCCGGAAACAGTATGAAAAACTAAATCTTGAAAAATCAAAAACAATACAAATACCATTCGCCAAGTGATACTTGCGATTGGAAAAGCCAATAAATTAGTTGCTACTTTATTACGATTCAGTAAAGGAACGATGGCAAAAATGACTACCGTTTCAATAACGATACAAATCATGGGATCGGCAATCTTAATCACATAGGTATATGGCATTAAGAAATTAAGCGCCTTAATAGCTGCTGCCAAAAGACCGACAAATAACAATGCCACTCGTGAATTAGTTTTCAAATATGCCCGAACCAGAATAAAACTGGCAATCGGAAACATTACTACACCCGCAACTAGCGTTGGCAGAAAATGCAAAGCATAACCAAGAGTTGCTTCCAAAATCCCCCAAATTGCTCCAAAAAAAACTATTTGTGATAATAAAGCAATTTTTTTATTCATAATTTTTTCTCCTTTTTGTTGATTCCCATCCATATTTTTTCGGGAGTAGCCGGCAAAACATTAATTCTGACACCAATAGCGTTATATATTGCATTCATGATAGCTGCCGGTGGTGTATCGATGCCAATTTCGGCAACTGATTTTGCCCCAAAAGGACCTGATTCTTCGTAACTATCCGCAAATTCAGTAACTAAATTTTTTATCTCTAACCGCGTAGGAATTTTGTATGATAAGAAACTATTCGTAATCAGTTTGCCACTTTTCGCGACGTTGACTTCTTCATAAAGAGCCATACCAATGCCTTGAACAATTCCGCCTTCAACTTGCCCTTGAGCGAGTTTAGGGTTGATTGTCGTTCCACAGTCGACCACTGAAACATAATTTATAACCGATGTTTCTCCAGTTTTGATGTCAATCTCGACTTCCGCAAAACCGGCCATGAATGGAGGTGGTGATTTATGACCGACAAAACTGCCTGTTGTGGCTAATTGTTTTTGATTTTCATTATAGTATAAGCGATTTGATAAATCCGCTAATGAAATTTTGATTTTGCCTTCTGAATCACTGAAACTGCTACCATCGAAAATAATCTTGTCTTTATTAATTTTCAAAATTTTTGCAGCTTCTTCGATTAGCAGTAGTTTCATCGCCTTTGCCGCATTCACTACGGCATTCCCTGAGACATAGGTTGTGCTTGAGGCATATGCCCCAGTATCAAAGGGAGTCAAATCTGTATCCGAACTAGTAACAATAATTTTATCAATTGTTGTCTCCAGTTCCTCAGCACAAATTTGTGCCAAAATGGTGTCGCTTTTTTGACCGATATCCGTAGCTCCCACCAGTAAATTATAAAAGCCACCGTCATTTAACTTAATAATGGCTGACCCCATATCGATTAACGGTATTCCACTTCCCTGCATTGCAATCGCCATCCCCACACCTCTAACGAGATCTTCAGAGATAACTTGCCGAGGATATTTGGTCTTCCAACCAATTAATTCCATGCCGCGCTTGACACAATAGTCAAGTTTGCATGTATCCATCGTCATTGCCGTTCCTTCGGTTCCCTCACCCATAATCGCAAAAATTGGTGATGATTCCCCTTCCTTCATCATATTCTTTTGTCGGAAGACAACCGGATCTATTTGCAGTTTGTGGCATAGAACATCAATAACCGATTCAAGCGCGAAATTTCCTTGAATCGCTCCATATCCGCGAAATGCTCCCGCGGGAGTGTGATTAGTATAAACCACCTTACCCCCAAAACGAACCGAATCGACTTTATTATATAATGGTAAGACTTTTGAACCAGCAACCATAAAGACAGTTAACGCATGCTCACCATATGCACCAGTGTCCGAAAGAACCTGACAATCAATGGCTTTCAGGGTTCCGTCTTTCATGGCTCCCAAACGCATATCAAACCGCATCGGATGACGTGTGTATGAAGACTCAAATACTTCTTTACGAGTATATACAAGTTTCGAAGGTTTCCCGGTTCTAATGGTCACAGAAGCGGCAATCAACTCTCCATGAACGGCCTGTTTACCGCCGAATCCCCCACCAACTCTGGGTTTGATGACTCTAATACGAGAAATCGGAAATTCTAATGCTTGAGAAATTATCCGACGAATATGAAATGGTGTTTGTGTCGAGGAATATATCACAAGCCGGTTTAAATGATCGAATCTGGCATTACAGGAATGCGGTTCCATCATTGCATGAGCTTGAGCTTGAGTATAATAGGTTTCATTAACGACGACATCGCATTGTTTTAAAGCGGTTTCAATGTCACCGATTTCCATATGATATTCAGCCGCAACATTTTTTTTCGGATCAAAACCAATTGGGAACATTTCATGAATTTCCGGTTCCGGATGCAAAACAATGGGATTATTATAAGCCGTTTCAAAATCCAATATCGGTTCCATTACTTGATATTCGACATTAATCAGTTTTAAAGCTTGTTTGGCAGTTGCTTCATCAACGGCAGCTACAATTGCGACTTCATCGCCAATATAGCGAACATATTCATCAAGAACAAACTTGTCGTGAGGAGAGGGTTCGGGATATCCTTGACCAGCACGAGTAAAGGGAATGCGATTGAAATCAGCATAGGTCAATACTATTTCAACTCCAGGCAGCGTGGAAGCGGATGATACATCAATCGCCACGATTTTAGCAAACGGATGCGGGCTTCGTAAAACTTTAATAACCAAGGAGTCCGAATCAGCGAAATCATCAGAATATGCTATCCGTCCCATCATTAAACTCTTGCCGTCAATCGACGGTATCTTCTGATTGACTACCTTCATTATTGTTCCTCCATACGAGCTTCTTCTGCTAAAAATGCCATTATCGCTTTATTCTGGTTTTTATATCCGGAACATCGACATAAATTACCAATCAAATACTCATCGATTTCAGCACTGGTGGGGTGGGGATTTTCTTTCATCAAGGCATATACGGAAAGTGCCAATGCGGGATTACAATAACCACATTGATCAGCGCCTTCTTTGCCAAAGAAAGTGCTTAGTTTTTCCGCCTCATGAGCAATGCCTTCAATGGTCGTAATCTGATGATGATCTGCTTGAGCACTTAGCACCGAACATGAAGGCACCGGTTTGCCATCTAGGAGAATAGTACATACTCCGCAGTTGGTCGTATCGCACCCCCGACGCACGGAATGAATATTGCATTTACGCAAGGTTTCAATTAAGTATTCACCTGGTAAAATATCGACAGAAATTTTTCTGCCATTTAACGTCAGTTCAATTTTCATTAGTTGTCACCGCCTTAATTCCGCGTTTCGCATATACTTTTGCAAGGCTTTGTCGGTATTCAGCAGAGCCCCGTTGATTTGAACCGAATTGACATTCCGCTGCCGCGATTTCAACTGCTTTATTCATAACGTCTTCATCAATCTTTATTTGTTCTTTAAGAAAATTTTCGGCTTTGTATGCTCGAGTTGATACTCCCGGACGAGATCCAAAAACAATTCGAAACTCAGAACCGTTTCTCGATACGGCCGTATTTAAAACTGCAAAATCTAAATGAGTCAAAGCAATTTTACGAAAATAGCCACGCGTATTTGCTTTACGAATAACGACTTTAACTAAGATATCCCTAATATTTTCTTTTGTATTCAGAAACTCGACAACTGTCATTTTATCATGTTGATGGAAGATCAATAAAGCATCCATTGCGACTAAAGGTGTAAGAATATCGGAGAAACCAAACTTTCCCATAATACAGCCACCGATGGTGGCGATATTTCTGACCGTTATTCCCATTATCTGCATTGCGGCTCGTGAAAGTATACCATCATAAATTTTATTTAAAATGGCGTTTCTTCCCAGAGTATGAAGAGTAGTCATTGCCCCAATTTCAATTTCTTTACCATTATCGGTAATGAAATCTAGGTTTAACAAAGACAAATCAATCGCCGTATCGATCGTGGGATCAGTCAGTTTCAGCCACGCACCTCCAGCAATTATCTTGTTATTTGTTCCTTCATGAAGGGATGCAAATGCGGCTTCGATTGAAGGTGATTTTACATATCGCTCGATTTTCATATTCCGTTTCCTTTCGATTGCTTTTTCAGCTTTTCTAAGTCTTCTATGGTATCGACGTCAAAAAGAATGGCTTCGTCATCAACTTCGACAAATGTCGGGTGATGCTTGTCCAAAAAGAGTTTTAAATTGGAGTCCTTGGGTTCGTTTCGCAAATCAGGCAAGAGTTCTTTGCTAACAAAAACCGGATGACCAGAATGACCATGATGTACGGGAATCCTAACCATTCCTTTGGCGGATAGTATTTTTTTATACGTTGATTTTTCTACAAAAGGAACATCTCCAGGTATAATAAAAAAATCACGGTCAATAAATTTGGATCCATATTGAACCGAAGAAAACATCCCCCGTTCATAAAATGGATTGCGAACGACCATTACTTTATTGTAGTCATTGACTGCATCGCAAGTACTTTCGTGATAAAAACCGGTAACCACGAAAATATCATCGACAAAATCTTGCATGGCCTCTACCGTATGACAAATCAATTCCATGCCTCTAATTCTTAAAATCATCTTGTTTGTTTCGGCGCGACTTGATAATCCACCTGCCAAAATCAATCCTTGGACCATTTAACTCACCTCATTAAAGTGAAATATAAAATAAAGAAAATTAAAAAATAATACTAGTATATTCAACTGGTTTTAGGCAACAAGATTCCATGTATTTTCATAAAAAATCGAATATTGTAACATTAATAATCATTTAGAGAAAAAAACCGAACTTCCCCTCCAACGCAATTCACGCGGCAGATTTACGTTCGGATTGTTTCATCATATGGTTATCCGTGTTCCTGATTTACCTTCTAAAGCTAAAGTTGCTTTTTCCAAAGACCCGACTAAAGCAACACGCCCAGACTTTTCGGAAGCAAATTCCATGGCGGCTTCAACTTTCGGAAGCATACTTCCCTTAGCAAATTGACCATCATTAATATATTTTTTTGCATCAGCTACTGTAAGTTCATGTAAATCAATTTGATTGGGTTTTCCATAATTTAGGGAAACACAATCTACAGCCGTTAAGATAAATAAGTAATCAGCATCAAGCAAGTCAGCCAGTTTTTGACTTGCAAAGTCTTTATCGATAACAGCAGGAACTCCAACATAACCATTCCCGTCTTTAACGACCGGAATCCCGCCGCCTCCTACGGTAATGACAATAACATTATTTTCAACCAAACATCTCACGGTGTCAATTTCGACTATGTCAATCGGTTTTGGGCTGGCAACAACGCGCCGGAACCCGCGGTTTGAGTCTTCCTTCATAATGTAACCAGTCGCTTCAGCAATTGTTTCTGCTTCTTGCTTTGAGTAGAATGGACCAATGGGTTTTGAAGGTGTTTGGAAAGCCTCATCATTTGGATCGACTTCAACCTGAGAGATGATGGTAACACATTTTTGTTTAAGGCCTTGATTGATCAATTCTTTCGCTAATGCGTTTTGTAAGTGGTAACCAATATATCCTTGACTCATCGCTCCACATTCGGGAAAGGGCATGCCGTGTTTTAAAACGCCACTCTTTCGAGCCGCTTCAAAAGCATTATTAATCATCCCAACTTGCGGACCGTTGCCATGAGAGATAATGACTTGATGTCCTTTTTTGATTAAATCTACAATGGGTTTTACAGTATCTCTAACCAGTCTGATTTGATCAGACGGTTGGTTGCCTAAAGCATTTCCACCCAATGCGATAACAATTTTGCTCATGTATGTACTCCTTCTAAGCTATATGAATATTATTATTCATATTAATATTATAACATTACATTATAGTCTTGTGCTTATAAAAGCGCAATAAAATCCGCTTCCTATACAAAAAAAATCGCCTTTTCACACTGTGAAAGGCAATTTTTTTTTATAATTTTGCTAATTAAACGTTATTAGTGACGGCGTTTAGGCTGATACTTAGTATGTAATAATTCATGAGATAGTTTAGCAAGAGGTGAACCGAGAAAATCGGAATAAAGTTTATTTATATCCGGATTCTCGTGGGATTTCCTTAACGGCATCGCCACATCTACTGCATAAAGTGATGCGAGACGATCTGTTCGGGTCTTCGAAATCGTTCCATACGGTTGTCCACCTCCGCCGATACAACCACCAGGGCAACACATGACTTCAATAAAAGCATACGGTGATTCGTGGTTCTTGATTTGTTCAGCTATTATTTTTGCATTAGCAAGCGTGTGCGCTACGGCGACTTTAACTGTTTTTCCGCCTAAATCAACGGAAGCTTCTTTTATTCCCTTCATGCCCCGGACTTCGACAAAGTCAAGAACGGCTAATGGTTTCTTATTAACAATCTCGTAAACGGTACGTAATGCTGCTTCCATTACGCCGCCTGTAGTTCCAAAAATCGCGGCAGCGCCGGTTGTCGTTCCAAAGGGTTTATCGAATTCCATTTCGGAAAGGTTTTCGAATTCGACACCCATCTGTCGCAACATTTTTCCGGCTTCTCTAGTTGTAAGAACAACATCGACATCAAGATTGTTTTCTGTCGAGCCCATCTCTGATCGTTTAGCTTCGTATTTTTTTGCGGTACAGGGCATGATTGAAACAACAAAGATGGATGCCGGATCAATGTTTTCTTTTTGAGCATAATACGTTTTGGCTAACGCACCAAACATCTGTTGGGGCGATTTGCATGAAGAAATATGATCAAGAATCTCCGGATAATATGTTTCAGCGAAATTGATCCATCCTGGACAACACGAGGTTGTCATCGGTAATACGCCGCCGGTGGTAATTCTTTTGATTAACTCGCTTCCTTCTTCAATGATTGTCAAATCAGCGGTGAAATCAGTGTCAAACACTTTAGTAAATCCTAAAAGTTTTAATGCCGCAACTAATTTTCCAGTCACTATTGTTCCTGGTTTTTGACCCAATTCTTCTCCCAAAGAAACACGAATTGCAGGGGCAACCTGAACAATAACATGTTTTTGCGGATCATGCAATGCATTCCAAACCGTTGCGGTTTCATCTTTTTCAATGATAGCCCCGACTGGGCAAACACTTGAACATTGTCCGCAAAATGTACAAAACTCATCGGAAAGATATTTTCCAAACGGAGGTGAGATCAAAATATCATGTCCTCGATTCATAGCCTCAAGAACATTTACCCCTTGAATGTTGCGACATACATCAATGCATCTTCCGCATTTAATACAACGATTAGAATTACGAATCAAAGATGGATTATGATCATCGATAGGTCGCACTTCAAGAACCCGTGCAAACCGGTTTTCATCAATTCCCAGCACATTTGCCAGTTTTTGCAATTCGCAATTCATGTTTTTGGCGCAAGCTGTACAATCAGCATCATGATTTGCCAATAGTAATTCCGTAATTGTTTTTCGAGCATTTATGACTCGCGGAGTATGCGTCTTAACTTGCATTCCCTCTGTTACCAACGTCGAGCAGGAAGTTGAAAGCCCCTTTTTGCCAACAATTTCAACTGAACAAATCCGGCAATCGGAATTAATTCGCAAATCAGGGTAGTAGCATAAAGTCGGAATTGCAATGTTGTTTGCTTTTGCTGCATCAAGGATTGTTGTATTTTCCGGAACAGTAACGTCGATATTATTAATTTTTAAGTTTACCATCATTTTCGTTATACCTCCAATGATTCTAGCCGGTCAATATAATCTTCCCGGAAATAACGAAGTGTCGAAATAATCGAAGTCGGCGATGTTTGTCCCAGTCCACATAACGAAGTTTGATGCATAACCCGTGCTAATGATTCGATTGAAATCAAATCTTTGACAGTTGCTTTCCGATCAGTAAATTTTCGCAACAATCGTGCTAATTGATTATGGCCTTCGCGACATGGTGCACACTTACCACATGACTCGTGTTTGAAGAAATCAACGTTACGAAGCAAAATATCAAAGATATCCCAACGATCATCCATAACGATAATTGCCCCAGATCCAGTCTTTGATTCAAATTCATCGAAACGATCAAAATCAATGATCATGTCTAATAAATATCGCGGAATAATTGGTCCACAAGCTCCACCAAGTTGAACCATTTTCAGAGCTCGGCTATCAGGAACACCACCACCTAATTCATCAATTACAGTCTTAATTGGGATTCCAAAAGGAATCTCGTAAACGCCCTTGTTATTGACATTTCCCGAAAGACTTAATAATTTGGTCCCGGTTGATGATTTAGTGCCGATTTTAGCAAATTCGTCGCCACCCATATCAACAATCACTGGGATATTGGCAAAGGTTTCGACGTTGTTAATTTCCGTCGGTTTTCCGAATAATCCAACTGATGTCGGGAACGGTGGTTTGACTCTTGTCCGTCCAGTCTTTCCTTCAATTGATTCCAATAACGCAAACTCTTCTCCGCAGACATACGATCCGGCTCCGAGTCGGATTTCAATATCAAAGTCAAAATCAATTTTATCAATTTTGAGACCAAGAAAATGGTTTTTCCTGGCTTCATCGACAGCGTGTCTCATAATTTCAATAGATTTGTCGTATTCACATCGAATATAGATATATCCTTTGGTCGCTCTTGTGGCATAGGCAGTGATAATCATGCCTTCCAATATGGAATGGGGATCTTTTTCCATAATCGCTCGATCCTTGAAATTTCCAGGTTCACCTTCGTCAGCATTGCAGACAATATATTTTACTGAGGCCGCTTCTTTGGCAAGCGCCATCATCTTGATAGCCACGGGAAATCCCGCTCCGCCTCGGCCACGAAGCCTCGATTTTTCTACTTCACTTAAGATATCAATCCGTTCGCCGGTCATCGCTTTAATTAATGGCTTGTAACCACCGGTCGCAATGTAATCAGCAATCGAGTACGGATCAATTTTATCAAAGCGTTTGGAGATAATTTTTTTCTCGATCATGATTTTTCCTCCCGATACTCAGACAAAATCGCTTTTACTTTGTCTGGGGTAAGATCGACATATGTCTTCTCATTAATTCGAATGGCGGGAGCGTGATCGCATTGACCCAAACATCCCGTAAATTCCAATGAAAATAACCCATCAGTCGTTGTCTCTCCTGGTTTAATTCCCAATCTTGTTTCTAATGTTTTTAATATCGATTCGGATTTGTTAACAAAACATGGGACATCGCGACAGATTCGAATCACATACTTTCCTTTCGGTTTTTCCGATAAAAACGAATAAAAAGAAACAACGCTACAGACTTTACTCTCGGTAACGTTAAAATATTTGGCAATCTTCACGATTTCCATTTCGGTGACGCAGTGATCGATTTTTGCCGTCTGATAATCACGTAATGCCTCGATCAAATACTCGGATGAAGCTGGATATTTTTGTAACATTAAATCTAGTGTCATAGTAATCCTCCTTTTATAACGCAAAAAAACCATCCGAATGGAAGATCCTTTGAAGGGTGGCGTCATGATGTAAGTATTGAAAGGGTATGCCGATATCATCGGACTTTCCGTCTTGATGCATCCCAAGCAACGCATAATTGTATGAAGAGTATATTACATTTTAAATATAACAGTTGGCTATTTTGACGAACCGGCTATTGAAAGTGAAATCGTCGCCTAAAATTCCAACTTTTTTGATGCTTCTTTTGTCATCCTCCTTTGATTTTTATGATAACTATGTTCATTATATAATCATGATTGTCTGTTGTCAAGGTCTGAAAGCCGTGAGATTTACAAACTCGAATAAATTTTTAATGTTTACCAAATTATCTTTTTCTTCATGGCTTTCAATCTGATTTTTTGATACAATGAAAACAGGTGATAAAATGGTCAATTCCGCTCCTTTTAGCAGCTTATCTGATAAATCCGCTTCTGCCTACAACAGTATCGGCACAGAAAGAGAAAAAACACTGCATCGAACGATAAAATATTATTTATGCAGTGATGAGACCACCCATGAATTTAAGATCGGCAATTATATTGTGGATATTTTCCACGATGGAGCAATTATCGAGATCCAAACCGGATCATTCTTGCCTTTAAAGAACAAATTAACGGCCTTACTTCCCAAATACCATGTTACAGTTGTGTATCCCGTTATCAATAGAAAGACGATTTATCTGATTGATGAAATGGGGATCCTTTTACCAAAAAGAAGCTCTCCAAAAAAAGGCCAACCTTTGGCCATTGGACAACAACTGGCACAAATTCGCGATTTGTTAGGTCACCCTAATTTGGATTTTATCATCTTTATTGTCGATGTTGACGAATACCGAACCAAAACGATTGTCGCATCAAAACGCAAACCTTATGATCGAATCGATCAATATCCCAAAGGAATTCCCACTATCTATTATTTGAAAACCAATAAAGACTATCTCGACTTACTCCCAAAAGAACTCACAAATCCCTTTACGAAAGAAATATTTCAGAAAATAACACATCTTAAACCCAGCGCCGCTACGGGGGTTCTACTTACATATCGGATACTTGGTATTATTGTCCAAACAGGCAAAATCGGTCGGGCTTTTGTTTATGAAGTTGTCAAAAATAAATAAAAAAACGATTACTATTTTAAAGTGAACCGTTTTTTTTGATATTGATGAATTACCGCATGTATTTGTACACTTTTTTTTGAACAGAATGATATTGTTTCCGAGTTTGGAAACGGATAAATGGTTGTTGTCATGGCATACCGATCATTAATAAAAATCTCCACCGATGAAACATCCACAAATATTTCCATTTTTACTGTTTTCAAAAGTCCGACATCACATTTATTAACGTTACCATCATCATAGCCATTTCGAGCTTTAATTTTATGTCCAGAATGAGAACGATCAATACAGATGATTCCTTCTTCATATTTTATATGGGTTTCACATCGGTCACTTTTGCGAACCTTGACACATAAATTGGCTAATCCATCAAATGATATTCGTAAAAGATAACTACTCCCTGAAAAAGATTCAAAACTGACTTCTTCATTTACAAGAAATATTCTTTCGAATCCCTGTATTTCAAAAGCATTATATATTTCCTTTGCTGGTTTTAGATGAACGATTTCGTCGACAATCGTTATCTCTCTTGGTATCGTCATCATTCCCGCCCATCGATGGTTTAGATAGGCCGTTGGTATCGTTTTGTTCCATGACTGCATCCAGGCAATGGCAATTAAACGCCCATCGGG
>JAQWBC010000177.1 GCA_028707415.1 Candidatus Izemoplasmatales bacterium | reverse complement strand
GTTCTGTTTTTACGAGGAGTCCTAAAATATCCAAATCCTTTATAACCTGTTCGCGACAAACAAATCGATCTAATCCCTGGTAGGCATAAGCTAACTCATTCATAGTTCCATCTTCGTTCATACATAGAGGCATGGGCAAATGATGGCGTTTCCCGACTTCGAAATCATTAGGATCATGAGCAGGAGTAACTTTGACCGCTCCCGTGCCAAAGGCTTGATCAACATAATTATCAATGATAATGGGGATATCTTTTTTAGTTGTGGGAATATAGACGCGTTTGTCATGAACCGCAAAATATCGATCATCATTGGGGTGAACCATTATAGCTGTGTCACCAAACATTGTTTCCGGTCTGGTGGTAGCTATTGTAACTCCCCCAGAGCCATCAGTCAGCGGATAAGTAATATAATACAATACACCTTCGACATCGAGATGTTCAATCTCAATATTCGAAAGTGCTGTTTTCGCTTGAATGTCCCAATTGATAATCCTTTTACCACGATAAATCAGTCCATCATTGTAAAGTTTGACAAAGACCGTGTTTACTGCCTCTGATAAGCCTTTATCAAGAGTAAAACGTTCGCGCTTATAATCAAGTGATAAACCGATTGCTTGCCATTGAGCGTGGATTAAATCAGCGTATTCGGCCTTCCAACTCCAAGCAACTTCCAAATATTTTTCTCGCCCTAAATCAAAACGACTGATTCCCTCAGACCGTAATTTTTGATCGATTTTCGCTTGGGTAGCGATGCCGGCATGATCCATTCCCGGAAGATATAGAGCATCATACCCTTGCATCCGTTTACGACGAATAATAATGTCTTGGAGTGTTGTATCCCAAGTATGACCTAAGTGCAATTTGCCGGTGATGTTGGGAGGCGGGATGACGATAGTGAATGGTTTTTTAGTGACGTCACCAGCTGCAAAGCAATTGTTTTGCAACCAATATTCGTACTTCCCGGCTTCAATTTGCTTGGAATCGTATTTTGGATTCATATTAATCATGGTATTTTTCCCCCTCAATGAGATTTCGTTTTCCTTGGTAGTAAGCTTGTATTATTTGGACATTATCGATGGAGTGAATTTTCGGAAGGCAATCTTTGCAAAAATAACATAGTTCCGATGATTCACTATCATTAACTCTGAGTTCACCACCAATGATTTTTGCAACAAACGCAAAGCAAATGACTCGGGCTTCGTCACTAACACGCCAACGCATGTTCGGGTTAGTGAAAACACCAATAAAATCTGTTGGAAAGACATCCAAATTAGTTTCTTCCTTTACCTCGCGAATTAACGTATCGACAATAGCTTCATCAAGTTCCATTAAACCACCCGGTAATCCCCACAAATGGTTGTCACTCCGTTTTTGAAGCAAGACTTCGTGCCTTTCATTTACAATCACCGCACAAGCGGCGTTGAGGATAACTTTAGCGTCTCCGACTTTGGAACGAATAAACTGTATATAATTTTGATTGTCCATTTTACCCTCCAAACAATAAAAAAATCGCCCCTGAAAGGACGACGAATCGTGGTACCACCTTAGTTCCGACTAACGCCGGCTCTTAATCCCTTAACGCGGGGAATACGGGCAAAACTACTAATGGTTCGCTTTGTCAGTTCCACGGCGACATTCATGAAATTCGTGGGTAAACTCGCACCGAATGTTTACTCTCTTAACCACGGGAATCCATTACTCTTCCGTTTCTTCACTGTTCTTTAGTATTTTATCAAAAGTTCATCCGGATGTAAAGTGCATTCGTGATAATTCTCAACGATGATAACGCCGGCACAAAACGCAAGTTTAACGAAACTGATTGCCAAGTGATTAGCAATCCGAGAAACAATGGTTTCAAAAACATGATAATATTCGGCTTCATCCCAAGATTCGATATTTTCCGTCTGACAAGCACGTTTCTCGCCCTCGTTAACGAACAAAATATCACCGATATAAATCTTCCCAAAAACAGTCAGGTGATGGGATAAATAGTGAATATAATCCAGCCACTCGATAAAATCAAGATGATGTAAAGCATATGTAGCGATGATGATATCATATTTGTCATTTTTGATATCTTCGGGAAGCCCCTTACGAAAATCATGACAAAATAAACGGGCAGTTGGTAGTTTTAATTGGGCAATCTCAAGCATTTTATCGGAGATGTCAATCCCAGTCAATTCCAATTTTTCCGGTTTTATTCTGGCCTCCAAAGTGCCGGTTCCAATTCCCAAGTCCAAAACTCGACACTTCCCGAGTCGTGAATCATTTTCAATGTCAGAAGCAATGAAATCGATGACCTTTTGGTATCCAGCAAAAGGAAATTGGTTCAAATTGTCGATATCGATAACCATTTGATCATAGCCATCAGCCATTCGGTTGAAAAGCTCTCGCATCATTTTAATCACCCATAATTTTCTATAATTGGAAACTTAAACAGTTTGTGTAATTTGCTTCTCCAATGCTTCCCAGATTGGTTTAATGTTTTCTTTGGTAGTAGCCGAAAATAAAATGAACTGGTCAGCTTTTTCCGAGGGAAACATTTGACGAATGCAAGCTATTTGTTTAAAACGATCATTGTTACTAATTTTATCAGCTTTTGTCAAAATGAAAACAACCGGTACAATTTTGGCTTTAAAATAAGCATACATCATTAAATCATCGGCGTTAGGATTGCGCCTGACATCCAGTAATAGCACAGCCACTTTCAGTTGTGGACGGAAATCAAGATATTTTTCAACCCGAGTTTTAAAATCATCTTGATTATCAAACGAGACATGGGCATATCCATATCCGGGAAGATCGACAAAATAAAACTGTTTGTTAATTAAAAAGAAGTTAACTAACCGGGTTTTCCCGGGAGTAGATGACACTCGTGC
>JAQWBC010000017.1 GCA_028707415.1 Candidatus Izemoplasmatales bacterium | reverse complement strand
CTCTATGTTCCCAGAACTCAGCAAGCTTCCCCTAATACAATTACCGATGAGTATGTCGAGTATGTTACTGATTTTGCGGCGGGAGATGGCAGCCAATATATCTCTGGAATTAAGTATGTGAGATTCGTTAATATGTCACTATTGCGACAAACAGGTGATACAACATATACCAGAGTCTACATCGAGACAAACACGCAAACATTGAGCCCGCAAAACATATTGTCTCAGAGCATGAATGGTCCTTTCTTAAATCGACTGCCGGAAGGAACCCTACTTAATGATGGTTACGATCTATTATATGGGGAATTCCCAGTCAACGATTTTGAAAACGGATCTCTTGAAGTTATTCTCGTCGTTGACGATTACAACCGCATCAGTAAAACTATATTAACTAATTTGGGCTTTGATAATATCGGCACTGAAGAAGGAGAAATCAATGAATTTGCATTTTCGGAAATTGTTGGTCAAGAATTTAAATTAAATATTGGTGCTTATGATGCTTTAACTTTTGACGCAGATGCCGTTTTAAATGTAAGAATTTCGGGAATCGTCAGATTGAAAACCACTTATAACGTCGGCATTTTTTATAGTGGGCTTGGGTTCACTTCGGATGCAATTGATTACATTTATGCAAACTACCCTGACGAGGTGAGTACTCACGTTGATAACATTTATATCTACGCTACTGATTTTGACGCCAAAGAAATAATTGGGGATTATCTCGAATCCTATAATACTATGAAAGGCTATTCCGCTGATTCCGCTGACCGAATTGAATTCATAGATTGGGCGACGACCTTTACATCCATTGTCAGACGCGTGCTGGATACGATTGAAATTGTTTTGATTGCCTTTGCGGCGGTATCGCTCGTCGTGTCATCAATTATGATTGCCATTATCACTTATATTTCCGTTTTAGAAAGAACAAAAGAAATCGGCGTTTTACGCGCTTTGGGAGCGAGAAAAAAGGATGTATCTCGCGTATTTAACAGTGAAAACTTGATTATTGGTTTTATTGCCGGCATCGTTGGCATCGGAATTACATATTTATTGGTCATTCCAGTTAACATGATTATCGAATATTACGCGGAAATGCCGAATGTAGCTAGTTTAAAAATCATTGATGCATCGATTTTAGTGGCAATTAGTGTCGTGTTAGCTTTTATGTCCGGATTTATCCCGGCAAGACTAGCTTCAAAAAAAGATCCGGTAATTGCTTTACGAACAGAGTAAAAAAAGCTGATTATAGGGAATTATCCTTATCATCAGCTTTTTTTAATTATTATAGAAAGTGTATTGTTTTTTAATATTTTTATCCGTTTTATTTATTCGAAAATGTCGTTGCCGAAAGTATCATAAGCGACAATGGCGGGAAAATCAACGACTAATAGTTTATGAACAGCTTCACTTTCTAACCATGGGTATGCAATGACTTCCATTTTCAAAACGCGTTTGGATAACAACGCACCGATTCCCCCGGTCACATCAAGATAAACGGCTTGGTTTTTTACTAACTCAGCTTGAAAAACTTTGCTTCGGGGGCCTTTGCCAATCATCACTTTTAATCCATTCTCCATCAGAACCGGACTATATGGATCCATTCGATAACTGGAAGTCGGTCCACACGAACCAATCACTTGTCCGGGTTTAGCGGGAGTCGGTCCAACATAATAAATAGCCTGGTGATTGAGTTCAAATGGAAGCGTTTCACCGCTTGTTATTGCCTGAACCATCAACTTATGCGCGGCATCTCTTCCTGTATATATGACACCGGAAATATGGACAAGATCTCCGACTCGCAGTTTTAGCCTGGCCTCATCAGAAATCGGCGTTGTCAATTTGATTATATCTTGACTCACAGTATCACTTCCTTATGTCTTGCGGCGTGGCATTGAATATTCACAGCTACTGGTAAAGAAGCAATATGACACGAAAATGAGTTGACTTTAACTGCAAGGCACGTCGTTTTTCCTTTTAATCCCATCGGTCCGACGTTTGTTTCATTAATGGCTTTTAGAATGTCTTCTTCTAATTTTTTATCAAGTGGATTTAAGGCTTCATCGCTGAGTTTGCGGAATAAAGCTTCCTTAGCTAGCAATGCCGATTTTTCAAAGTTGCCACCAATGCCAATTCCTAAAATAATCGGTGGGCAAGCCTTGCCACCGGCGTTTTTAACGGTGTTCACAACAAAATCAATAATTCCTTGGCGTCCATCAGCTGGGGTTAGCATCGTCATTTTACTCATGTTTTCGCTGCCACCACCCTTGGGGGCGAAGCGAATACGCAGTCGATCACCGCTTATCAGGGAGTAATGAATAATGGCCGGGGTATTATCCAACGTGTTTTTTCGGTCAAGAGGATGATTGACAATCGATTTGCGAAGGTACCCATTGATATATCCGTTTCTGACAGCTTGGTTAATTGCATCAGTTAGATTATAATCAAAGTGCAAATCGTTGCCAATTTCGACAAAAAACACAGCGACTCCCGTGTCTTGACAAATCGGTATTCTTTCGTTTCGGGCAATCAGTTGGTTATCAATGATTTCATCAATGATATGAATTGGTAATTTAGATGTTTCTTGGGCTTTGCCGACTTGTAAACAGGTGACGACTTCGTCATCTAGTACGGTAGCTGCTTCAATAATAATCCGTTCTAATTCAGATATCAGATATTCTTTAGAGATTGTACGCATCCGATTCACCTCGGATTTATTATATCACTTATTAGTTTTTTTGACCAAGCACTGTCAGCAAAAAACGGTATTTTTGTAAAAACGCCTGATTATCTTTACAAAGTAATATTGTTTACATATAATCAAATACGGCGGTGAAATTAATTTTATGGACAAAATAAAAATCATATCGGACAGCACTTGTGATTTGACTCATGAATTAGTCATCAAATATGATATTGAAATTATTCCTCTATATGTAAATTTCGGTGAAGAATCATTCCTTGACGGAGAAACCTTAACTGTTAGCGAAATGTATGATAAAATCAAACAATGTGGATATCTTCCTAAAACCGCAGCGGTGGCGCCGGGGACATTTGCCACCCGGTTCAAACATTATCTTGATCAAGGATATAAAATCATATATACGGGTATTGGTTCCAAATTTTCTGCGACTCTTCAGAGTGCTAATCTGGCTAAACAACTTTTAAAATCCACGGACATTCATTTAATTGATTCTGGTAATTTGTCATCAGGGACAGGACTTTTAGTGTTAAAAGCATGCCAATATCGGGATCAAGGTGATGATGTCATCACCATTACCCAAAAAATTAAGGAATTGATTCCAAAAGTCAGGACACAATTTGTCATCAATACTATGGATTATCTATATAAAGGCGGAAGATGTAATTCCTTGGTAGCCTTTGTGGGAACGCTTTTGAAAATTAAGCCGATAATTAAAGTAATTAATGGTGAGATGGCGGTTGGCAAAAAGGGACACGGGAAGATTACTTCTGGGTTAGATATTTTGATAAACGAAGTTCAAGGATTAAAAGATCAACTAGATGAAGATTTTTTAATGGTGACTCACTCAATGGCCGATGAATCCGTTGATTATATCAAAGCAAGAATCAAAAATCTTCCTATAAAGAATCAATACACAACTTCGGCTGGATGTGTTATTTCCAGTCATTGCGGGCAAGGATGTATTGGTATTCTCTACATCTTAAAATAATCGATAACTTATGGGGCAATCCACAAGTTTTCTTTTTACATAAAAATTAGTTGACAACGCAACTAATTAAATATATACTAAATGAGTGTTTTACGAAAGGAGTTCAAAATGCTACACAAATATGATCATCTGATCAACAAATATCGCTATCGTTTTTTTGACGAGCATTTAGCGACCATCAGGCTTTCCGGGCCAGTCGGACGGTATCTGATTGACATCGACCTTGCCAAAACCATCAAAATGAATGTTTTGATTGAAAAATCGCCATTTCATAAATCTCATACTACTAGAGCTATCTGCCATCTAAGCGAACTTGGATATATAAATAAAACCATTGATCCAAGTGATGCACGGGGATATGTTCTATCGATCACAGAGCAAGGGCAAATCGCTGCGCAGAAGGTATATGCGACGATCAAAGAGTGGGATCAATTAGAAGAAAGTGCCCTTACTGAAGATGAAATGACAACTTTGAAAACAATTTCAGCAAAAGTGTATCGAAAAATAGCTGCCTATTATGCGGAGGAAACAATCGATGAAGAAAATTTATAAATTTTTAAAGCCTTATTGGTTTGGAGTCTTAATGATGGTTGTTCTTGTTGGTTTTACTTCAATTGGGCAACTGCTATTACCTAATTACATGAGTAAAATTATCGGTGAAGGACTTTATGCCGAATATCGAGTATTAGATACGGATACAAACACTTGGGAACTGTTAACAGATGGGGACACATGTGACCTTACAACAATGCCTGATACTTGTCAAATCACGCAAAAAAGCGATTTTGACATCATTATTAATTATGGTCTGATTATGTTGGGAGTAACCCTCTTGTCATCAATCGCTACAGTTGGGATTGCTTATTATTCAAGTAAAGTATCAGTCGGGTTTGGCCGTGATATCCGCAAAGCAATCTATCAAAAAGTTAGCGAATTCTCACTTGCCGAAGCGGAAAAATTCGGAACCTCGACACTCATTACCCGTTCGACTAACGATGTTCGTCAAGTTCAAATGCATACGATAATGAGTTTTCGGATGGTCTTAACAATCCCGATTATTTTCATAGGTGGATTAATCATGAGTTTAATGAAAAATGCGGAGCTGACAGCGGTTTTACTTGCTGGAATTCCCGCTTTGGCCATTTTGATTATTGCCGTGTTTTTGTTAGTTTTCCCTTTATTCAAATCCCTACAGAAAAAGATTGATCGATTAACTCTTGTTGGCCGAGAAGCTTTGAATGGAGTTCGGGTTATTCGGGCTTTTGGCCAGGGAGAAAAAGAAGTCAATCGCTTTCGCGAAGCCAACAATGATTTGACGCTTACAAGTGTCAAGGCAGGAAACATTATGGCTTTTTTGAATCCCGTAGTAAACTTATTATTTAACACGGTTGTGATGGCGGTTATATATTTTGCATACTTAGCCATTGGCAAAGGCACCATTACCGATTACGTCGGTTTGGCTAGTGTTACGGCAGTCATTGAGTATGTCACGCAGATTATGTTCAGTCTGATTATGCTTACAATCACATTTATTAATTTCCCACGTGCCGAAGTGGCTGGGAAACGGATTAGCGAAATTCTCGATACGGAGATTACAATTCATGATACTGATAATTCCGAATACGATGATACTGAATTTTTGGGTAATATTCGGTTCAATGCGGTTGATTTTAAATATGCAGATGCGGAAAAAAACGTTTTAGATCATATTTCTTTTGAGGCAAAAGTTGGCGAGACCATTGCTATTATTGGCTCTACCGGTTCTGGGAAATCGACAATTATCAATTTATTACCAAGATTATTTGATGTCACTTCTGGTTCGATTACCATTGATGATGTCGATGTCCGCAACATTAAATTAAAAAAGCTGCGATCATTGATCGGATTTGTTCCCCAAACGGCATCATTGTTCACCGGTACAATCGCGGAAAACATCGCTTATGGTAAAGAAGACGCCACCGATGAAGAAATAGAAAATGCCGCTGAAGTTGCACAAGCAACAGAATTCATTATGGAAAAAAACGAAAAATATGCTTCGATTGTCGATCAAGGCGGCGTCAATTACTCGGGCGGACAAAAACAACGAATCTCGATTGCGAGAGCGATTGTTCGTAAACCAAAAATATATATTTTTGATGATAGCTTTTCCGCATTGGACTTTAAAACCGATGCCAATTTACGAAAAGCACTCAAAAAAGAAACCACAAAAGCAACGGTAATTATCGTTGCTCAACGAATCGGTACGATTATCGAAGCTGATCAAATCATTGTTTTGCAAGAAGGACGAATTGTTGGTAAAGGCAAGCATCGTGAATTGATGGATAGTTGTGAAGTCTATCGCGAAATTGCTTTATCACAACTTTCCTTGGAGGAACTAGGATGAAACCGAAAATGAAGAAAATACCGCTGATTAATCCGGAAATAATCAAGCCCCATGGTAAAAATTATTCACGTGAAGGTAACCGACCTCACCAACAACAGCAACATGGCCCAATGATGTTTGGTGTTCCGGGTGAAAAACCGAAAAATTTTCGCCAGACAACAAAACGTTTATTAAATTATCTTAAACCTTATATGGCGTCAATGATTATCATGACTATTTTCTCGATTTTAGCAACTATAATTATTGTATTTACACCATTACTATCGCAATATATTCTTAATACGATGCAAAAGGTCATGACCGGTAGTGAGCCAAGTTCAGCTTTAGATCTCATTCCTCAGGTTTTTTTACTGCTTATTCTTGCATATATTGTTCGTTTTATTTTTGATTTGGTATCACAATTGATTGGCAATAAATTATCGGCCACTGTTGGTAAGAATATGCGTAATGATTTACGCAATAAACTCGAGAAGTGTCCAATTAAATTTTTTGATGAGACTAAAACCGGAAATACGTTATCGACATTTTCTAACGATGTCGAAACGATCACTGATTCCTTGCAACAAAGCATCGTCTCAATCCTTTCGGGATTACTGATGCTGATTGGTTCTTTGGGAATGATGTTCTATATCTCTTGGGAATTAACAATTATTGCTTTAATAACATTACCATTATATATTTTAGCTACGACCATGATTACCAAACGTTCACAGCCAAAGTTTGTCAAACAACAAGCAGAACTAGCAAATTTAAATGGGTTTATCGAAGAAATGTTTTCTTCGCACAAGGTTGTTAAGTTGTTTAGCAAAGAACAGACATCATATGAGGAATTTCAAGTAATCAATGAAAATCTTACGGAAGTATCTCAAGGCGCACAATTCATAAGTGGTTTAATTCGACCGATGATGGATCTCATTAGCAATCTTGGATATGTTCTTGTCGTTATCGTTGGAGGAATTTTAGCCGGAGCCACAAATCCACTCCTTATCGGCGACATTTCGACTTTTATCACTTTACAGAAGCGGTTTGTCAATCCGATCTTGACAATTGCCAATATGGCCAATACACTGCAATCAACGCTCGCAGCCTCGGAACGGGTCTTTAAACTATTGGACGTCGAAGAAGAAATCGAAGAACAAAACGTTGATCAATTCGATTATGAACATTTTAAGGGTAATGTTGAATTAAAAAATGTCGACTTCTCTTATCGAAAAGATCAAGATTTAATCAAAAACCTCAATTTAAAGGTCGAAGCCGGAAAACAGATAGCAATCGTCGGCCCGACGGGCGCCGGAAAGACAACATTAGTTAACTTACTTATGCGTTTTTATGAGACTGATGCTGGGGAAATCATCATCGATGGCATCAAGTCAACTGACGTGCCCCGGAAGACTTTGCGTTCTATATTTGGGATGGTTTTACAGGATACGTGGCTTTTCTCGGGAACGATTCGGGATAATATCGCTTATGGTAAAGATGACGCGACGATTGAAGAAGTCAAGGAGGTTTGTCGCCAAGCGCATGTCGACCATTTCATTGAGACGATGCCCGAAGGCTACAACACCGTTTTGAAAGAAGATGCCGCTAATATCAGTCAGGGGCAAAAACAGTTGTTGACGATTGCCCGTGCTATTCTTTTTAACCCAAAAATTCTCATTCTTGATGAAGCTACTTCATCAGTTGACACCCGCACCGAAGCCTATATTCAAAATGCGATGAATTTCATGATGGAAGATCGAACCAGTTTTGTTATCGCTCATCGTTTGTCGACAATTAAAAAGGCTAGTGTAATCTTAGTCATGAACAACGGAACGATTGTAGAACAAGGTACACATAAAGAATTGCTAGAAAAGAATGGGGCATATGCGGAGCTATATAACAGCCAATTTGTCAATGCCATGATTTAGAGGAAGAAATTCCTCTTTTTCTTTGGTTTTTTTTGATAAAAAGGTATAATAAAAATAAAGATAGATTCGGGGTTTAGTGCTAATCAGCATTTTAATGATCTTATCAGTTTTAGGATATCGAGGTATTATTATGAAGGCAGGACTCATTTCGCTTGGATGCGCCAAAAATCTTGTTGATTCCGAGATGATTCTGGGAATTTTACGAAATGCAAATGTAAAGATTGTTGCCGACCCCAAACTTGCTGATGTTATCATTATCAATACATGTGGGTTTATTGAATCGGCAAAACAAGAAACGCGAGAAACCATTATAGAAATGCATGCTTTTCATAAAAAGTTAGTGGTTTGTGGTTGCTATGCTCAACGTTATGCCGAAAAATTAAAACAAGAAATGCCATTTATTGATCAAATTATCACTTTGAGCGAATATCCGCATTTTGGAGCGATACTCAATAATCTCTTTACCGATTGTAATATTAAATGCGGTGAACTCGATTTTGACAATCGGATGCTTGCTACATCGCCTGTCTCGCCATATGTCAAAATCAGTGATGGTTGTAACAATCGGTGTGCTTACTGTGCTATCCCTTTGATTCGTGGATCGTTTCGGAGTCGCCAATTACCAGACATCATTCGTGAATGCATAATATTAGCTAGTAACGGGGCTAAAGAAATCAACGTAATCAGCCAAGATACGACACGTTATGGAACTGATTTAACAAAGGATGGCTCATCGATGCTGCCAGAATTGTTGAATCAAATCAGTGAAATCCCAGGGATTCAAATGGTTCGGGTATTGTATTTATATCCCGATGAAATTACTGATCAACTACTGGAAACATTTCAGAAAAATCCGAAAATTGCTAAATACTTTGATATACCGATACAACATATATCAGCAACACTCCTAAGACAAATGAATCGTCGTGGTGATGAATTGCTATTGATTGAACTGCTGAACAAAATCAAGAAGATGATGCCCGAAGCAATTTTGCGAACAACACTTATTGTCGGTTTTCCCGGAGAAACAGAAAGTGATTTCAATCAATTGAAAACCTTTATCAGTGATTATCCTTTTGATCGAATGGGAGTGTTTACTTATTCGCAAGAAGAAGACACAATTGCCTATTCTTTACCAAATCAAATTGATGAAAACATTAAAATTAAACGATTCGAAGAAATCATGAAATTGCAAAAAATAATTGCCTCAAAACGTAATAAAGCGCAAATAGGAACTATTCATCATACTATTGTGGAAAATTATGATCCACAATCAAAATTCTACTATGGACGAAGCTATGCTTTCGCTCCTGATGACGTTGACGGATATATTGTATTTCAATCTCAAAAAAAATTACTAAGCGGCGATGATATTGATGTAAAAATCACAGCTTCATTTGCTTACGACTTAATCGGCGATGCCATTGATGAAAAATGAGGTAAAGCGATGTTTTTCAATTTATTGTTAAAAGGTTTCATTGTCGGATTATCGTTTACAATTCCCGGTTGCAGTGGCGGGACTTTTGCTGTGTATGTGGGAATATATGATCGCCTGTTACATGCTATCGGGCACATTTTTACAGATTTTAAAAAAAGTATGAGATTTTTGATTCCTGTCGGAATTGGTTTAGTCGCAGGAATTTTATTGTTCTCAAGCCTCATGGCTTTAGCGCTCCAGGCGAATTCCTTTATCACAATTATGGTTTTTATCGGGTTGACTATTGGTGGAGTTCCCAACCTGTATAAAAATATCAAAGGCCAACCGGTAGGGACATCAGGAATAATCGCTTTTATCATTGCTTTTTTAATTGTCACGGTAATGGTGGTGTTCCAAATAATCCAAGGTGCTGACGAAACTGGATTTTTCACGTTTGATTTTTCGACAATTTTAGTACTATTCGGATTAGGAGTAATTGGGGCAATCTCGATGATTATCCCAGGCGTCTCGGGGTCAGGACTTTTGATGATTATGGGGTTTTATACCGCTATTGTTTCCAATGTTGTAGGCAAGTTATGGGATGTTTCGCAGCTAGGGTATAACATAAGCGTTTTATTACCGTTTGGAATCGGTGCTGTGGTTGGTGTTATTCTAATCAGTAAACTTCTCGAGTCGGTATTAAAAAAGTTTCCTGTGCAAAGCTACTTGGCGATAATCGGCTTTATTATCGCTTCGGCAATCACCTTATTTTTATGGATACGAGACCCAGCTAGTGCAACTGATTATGCAGCGCAAACGCCTGTTTATCATATCTTTTGGCAGTACATCACCAATAATGTTTTAACTGTTATCTTTGGAATCTTAGGACTATGTTTGGGCTTGTTTGGATCAGTAATGATTGTGAAATTTGGAGCCAAATCAAACCGTGGATAATGTAAAGTATGTAAATGCAAAACATTTTTTAACTCCCACCGGACTGGGTACAGATTACGCCTGTAATCCCTACGTTGGCTGTATGCATGGATGTATTTATTGTTATGCTAAGTTCGTTAGTGATTATCAAAAACGAGAAGAACCTTGGGGCACTTTTGTCGATATAAAAGAATATCCTAATTATGATATTCTTAGATCAAACGGTGATAAATCAGTTATTTTCAGCAGTGTTACCGATGCGTATCAACCAATTGAAAAAACGGAAAGACGGACGCGAAAAATACTGGAAAACATCTATGAAAGTCGCTTGCAGGTTAGGTTTTTGACGAAATCAGATCTTATTCTCCGTGATTTGGATTTGTTAACGCAAATGCAATCAATAGAAATTGGGTTTTCGATTGCTTTAGATGATGAGACAGCGAAAATAATGGAACCAAACGCAGCATTACCTTCAAAACGGATTGCGGCACTTAAAACAATTCATGCAGCGAAAATTTCCACCTTTGTCTTTATTGCGCCGATTTTTCCGAAAATCACCGATGTCTTTGCAATTATCGCTATGGTTAAAGATCATTGTGATTATATTATGTTTGATTCATTAAATCTTAAACATGCAGAAAATAAAGCTAATGTCTTCAAATTCATATCGACATCTTATCCTGAGTTATTACCGCTATATCAGAACATCTTTGAAAAAAGGGATAATTCATATTACCGTAATTTAGCAGTCCTTATCCGCGAATATGCTAATACATTTAATCTTGATTTACGAATCGTGTTTCCTGAAAGCCGGTGATTTAAATGATTAAAATCGAAGAAATATTGTCTTGGGAATCGTATCTAATTCAAGTTCGTCGCCATCTTCATCAGTATCCTGAAGTTGGATTCGATCTTAGTAAAACCCATGATTTTGTCGCTGACGAATTACAAATGATGGGAATTGATTATGTTCCCCATGTGGGAAAAAATTCTCTTTTAGGAATTATTCGAAATGGCATTGGCCCTGTAATCGGATTGCGAGCGGATATGGATGCATTGCCAATTAATGAAGTAAATGTTAATCTTCCCTATCATTCTCAAATTGAAGGCAAGATGCATGCTTGTGGACATGATGCGCATACGGCTATGCTTTTAGGGGCTGCTAAGTACTTAATTGATCATCGCCATGGCTGGAGTGGAACCGTCAAATTGATTTTCCAAGAGGCGGAAGAAGGTCCAAATCCAGGTGGAGCCTATGGTATGTGCCAATCGGGACTGTTGACCGATGTAGACAGCTTTTTTGCCTTTCATGTCAGCCCGGCTTTCCCTAGTGGAACAATTGCGATTAAAGCCGGGGAAGCTATGGCATCGGCAGACACGATTAAAATTAAGTTGATTGGTAAAGGCGCGCATGCGGCTTTTCCGCACTTGGGTATTGACCCTATTTTAATGCAAGCCGAGGTAGTTGTTGCCTTACAGTCGATTATTACCAGGCAACTTGACCCGACTGAAAGTGGTGTGATTACCATCGCTAAAGTTACATCGGGGACTACTCATAACGTCATTCCCGAGTTTGCGTTAATGGAAGGAACGGTTCGTTGTTTCAACGAAACTACTAGACAGAAAATTCAAGTCGCGATTGAAGATGTATTAAAAGGAGTCATCACCATGCATGGCGGTGAATATGAATATCAATATATCCGCGAATA
>JAQWBC010000176.1 GCA_028707415.1 Candidatus Izemoplasmatales bacterium | reverse complement strand
GAAAGTTTTAACTGATGGCAGATTTGAGGTTCAGATGGGGATTTTAACCGCGACCTTCGGTGAATCGGAGTTAGAATTTATCAAAAAAGATCCAAACGATGGACAAAAGAATAAAGTCACCGTATCGCGATCGACTATGAATAAAATCGAACTCGACTTGCGTGGGTGTCGCTTTGAAGAAGCAATGTCGATGTTAGATAAATATATTGATGATTGTCTGATTAATAATCTTGAATTTGGTCAGATCATTCATGGATATGGAACTGGCGCCCTGCGTAAAGGGGTTATTGAATATGTCAAAAAGCATCCGCAGATTAAAAGCTTTCGTGCCGGAGGTATGAATGAGGGCGGTGCCGGAGTGACGATGATTGTTTTTAAATAATGTGGGGTGATTAAATGATTCAAGTTTATAATCCGGGATCCATTTCCATCCTTGAACCGTTATTCTCTCATGGCACAACGTTACTGTGGTTTTCGGCTCCATGGTGTGGAACTTGTCGTGCCATAAAACGCGTTTTAATGACATATGACCAAGCATATCCGGCAAGTATCATCGAAATCAATGTCGATACCGATAAAAATCTTGTTAATCAGTATCGCATTCAAGGTGTTCCCGCGCTGATAATTCTGAAAAACGGAATCGTTATTGATCGAATAAGCGGCTCGCTTGACTATGAAGAGTTCATCGCTTGGTTGAAAAAAAACGAATGTATTGATAAAATCTAATGTTTCGATTCACAAAAAAAATGCGCATCGATATGGGGGTGATGACGATGGATGGAATTCTTTTAATCGACAAACCTTATGGATTAACTAGCCACGATGTGGTTTTTAAAGTTCGGAAAGCGACAAAAGAAAATCGTATCGGTCACTGCGGCACCCTTGATCCGATTGCCTCCGGAGTCTTAGTTCTCTGCCTCGGGAGCGCAACTAAACTTGTGAAATACTTTACAGATCATGACAAATCGTATCTCGCAGAAGTAGCGATTGGATATGAAACAGATACGTTCGACGTAACCGGAAAAACCACATATACAGTTCTGAATTCGCCGTATAATGAGGCCAGTATTGATGAAGCTTTGCGGCAATTTCAAGGTGTTTTAACCCAAATGCCACCGGCTTATTCCGCAATCAAGGTTAATGGAAAAAAACTTTACGAGTATGCTCGCAGGCATCAAGCCATTCCCGAAATCGAACCCCGGACAATAATCATTGATGAAATTTACCGAACAACTCCGATTTCAGTCAATGATGGTATCGGGAAATTTTCGTTTTTTGTAAAATGCAGTAAAGGAACTTATATTCGGGTTATCTGCTGTGATCTTGGGAGAAAACTAAACTCATATGGAACGATGATTAATTTGCGACGCATGAGCGTCGGTGGTTTTAATATCGATGAAACAGTATCGCTCGATGAAGTGATTAATGGTAATTATCAACTCATTAATCCTTTGCCATATCTGAATATGGAAAACCTAGTGGTCGATGAAAATATAAAATCGAAAGTATTAAACGGGATGTTTCTTTCCCCAGAACGGTTTATAAATTTACAAGATACCATCATATATGATCAAAAACAAAATCCCTTGGCTATTTATACATATGATGCTCAAATCAAAATGATGAGATTGTCGGTGATGTTATAATGGAAATCCGATATTTACATGTTGAGGATACAATTGATGAGGAAAACTTAGTGATTTGTATTGGCTTTTTTGATGGCATTCATGTTGCTCATCAATTGCTTGTGACGGAGTCGATTGCCATATCCAAAGCCTCGCATACAAAAGCCGCGATGATGACATTTTCAACACAAGTTATGGCTTTTATAAAAAATGAACAATATTTTTTTATGACACCTTTAGAAGCAAAAATTGCCTATGCTCGACAGATGGGATTTGACTATTTTTTTGTTCTTGATGTCAATTGGGATTTAGTTAATATGCCGGCCGAAGAATTTATAATTCGCTTTTTGTCAAAGGCAAATACACTTGTCGTTGGATTTGATTTTTCCTTTGGTCGCTATGGGCTTGGGAACGCCGAATTATTAAAATCCCATCATGAATTTACGACTAAAATTATACCCGAATTGACTTATGAGGGGGAAAAGGTCGGGTCGACGCGAATCAGATATCTTTTGAATAATGGCAAAGTGTTGTCAGCTAACCGTCTACTCGGGAAAATGTATATGATTACCGGAACTGTGATTTTAGGAAAAGGTCGCGGGAAAACCTTAGGCTATCCGACGGCAAATATTGACTATGATGGCTATTTTCTTCCCCATATCGGTGTCTATGCCACAACAATTACAATCGCTAACAAGACCTATCGATCAATGACAAATATTGGAAATAATCCAACTTTTAATGGCCGGGACGTGACTTTGGAAACACATGTATTCGACTATGATGGCTTGTTATATGGAAAACAAATCAGTATTTCCTTTGCTTTTTTTATGCGCGATGAAATCAAATTTACTAGTAAAGCCGAATTAATAGCACAACTGCATCAAGATTATGAAACAATAAATCAGTTTTTCGATGAAAGAGGGGCCACCAATGAAAAAAATCAGTAAAGCATTTTGGGTAACGTTGGGAATCGGAGCGTTTTTCTTTTTAATACTGATATTGTTAAGCAGTGTTTTAGATTTAGGAGAACGTCTGCGATCGGTTTCTCCATATATTGAGTACGCTTTTTATGTTGTGGCGGTTGGACTATTCATACTATTGATAATTCGCCCGGTAATGATTGTTATTTTTTCACCGACGTTTTCGATGGATTCGCTTTTCAGTGAAGAAGACAACGCAAGAAAGCATTTTTTAATGTATAACCGAGTGGCAAAGAATTTGCTTACTGAACCGTATCTATCCGAGGAGCAAAAGCAATCCTTAACCGTCAGTCTCG
>JAQWBC010000016.1 GCA_028707415.1 Candidatus Izemoplasmatales bacterium | reverse complement strand
TTAGGTATTATATTGGTATAATCATAAAAAAAGTCATGACTAAAAATATAATATACCCTGTAAAATGGACAGTCTAAAAAAAGGTCCTTTGCAGGGTATATTTTATTCTGATAAGGTTTTTTTTAACTAAAATTTATTTATTTTAAATTTAATTGGTTGCGGGTGATTCGTTTTCCATCGGCAGACAAATCTTAAGCTCATCATTACATACCTTTTTAAACCCATCAAATACTGTTTTTGTTACTACTGCGTCTTCGTGAGCATCATGAGTTTGTTTCTCTAGTTCAATTTGCGAATATAACCGATAGGCATTAAACAGCCCAAGATCATTCTTTAACCCGAAATAGTTTTTGTGTAGTTTTAATAAATCAATGAATTGAACCCTACGGGTAATATCAGAAAGGTTATTGTACTTCATCGATTTTCGCAATTCAATCATGTCATTTTGTCCCCAAACAAAGACCATCGGATGGTATTTATTGATTATATTTACGAATAATTGATAGAAATTTAAGTATGTCATTCCGTTATCGATGCTTTTTTGGGAAATATGAAGGAACTTTTGCGTCCGATCACTGATTGACTTGAACAATACCGGCTTGATGAACATTGATTGCTCGTCAATGATTTCCCCGAAAGGATCAGTCAAAACCATTCCAAATTGAATAATCTCCGAGATGAAACTTTCATAATTTCGGTACGGGGGCATGGACATTTCAAAATCGATAAACAGTTTATATTTTGGGCCGTTAAGAATGGTTTTAATTCCCGATTTGATGACACTAATGTCATAAAATACTCGTGGATTTTGTCGGTTTGGATACATAATTTTTTCAATATTTTCAACTTGATAGACCATGACGCCTTTGTAACGTTTGGTCGAATTCGATACCGTCATGAAGATATAGATTCCTAAAGAAAAATAGGCCATGAAACTAGCGAACATTCCTTTAGGCATATAATAATACTCAGTTCTTTGCCGGTCTTTGATTGTAATAACACGAATGTCTTCAAAAACATTATGTAGCGGACCATAAACATATCTAGTCATAAAAATCACCTGCATTCATTTTAACACAACAATCAGAAAACCGGTTAAAAAATTATTTCGATGTTTCATTTATATTCTCTTAACGCTATTTGGAGATTATCAATCGCATCTTTCGATATACCAAGGGCACGCAATTCTAATAAAGACGCTTTTTTGATATTACTAATGGTTTTGTATTTTTCTAACAGTTTTTGTTTGGAAATTGCGCCAATCTTCGGTATTTGATCTAAAATTGAAGCGTAAATCTGTTTTGATTGTTTTAATCGATGATAATTAATGGCAAATCTGTGTGCCTCATCTTGAATTTTTGATAGAAAGACATACAGAAGCGAATGCCGATCAATGATAACGGGTTGTTCATCCAATCCGATAATAGCATCGGTTTTATGTTCATTATCTTTCCTTAAACCAACAACAGGAATATCGAGGTATAGATCACTTAACACTGCTTTGCATGCTCGAACTTGTGCTATTCCGCCATCCATCACAATAAGATTAGGCTTATCGTCGCTCCCATTCATTAACATCTTTTGATAACGACGGTATATGATTTCTCTCATTGTCCCAACATCATCGGGTTTATCAATCGATTTGACTTGATATTTCCGATATGCTTTTTTATCTGGTAATCCATTGGTAAAAACAACCATTGAGGAAACCGGACTTGATCCCTGCGTATTCGAATTATCAAATGCCTCGATTCGTTTCGGCGTTGGAATTCCAATCACACGGCCTAACATTTCTGCTGATCCCATTGTCTTGGCATATTTTTTTAAGAACATATCTAGATGCGCATCCAGTTGGATCTTGGCATTAGTTTTAGCCATAGAAACTAATTTAACTTTCCCGCCACGTACTGGTATAAGCCATTTTTCATTTAGAAACGGCTTTAATAACGAATAATCAAGCCCAGATGGAAGAAGTACTTCTTGGGGAAGCGGGTTTTTTTGATAAAATTGAGCAATATAATCCACGAAGGCATCTTCTTTGGATTGAAAGTATTCAAAAATCGGCGAAATACTCATAATAATCTTGCCAGCACGCATAATAATCGTCGTGATAGCGATGTATGATTCATTAGCTTCAAAATTGAAAATATCTCGATCTTTTAAATCAGAAAAAATTATTTGTTGTTTCTCCGTTGTCTTTTTTATACTCATAATCATTTCCTTGATTTCTTGAGCTTTTTCAAACTCCAATCGTTGGGAATAATTATTCATCTGCACATTCAATTCTTTTAGTAAATCGTGGTCACGTCCACTCAAAAAGTTACGTATTTGATCAAGTATAACTGGATACTTGGTTTTCACAGAAGCATCGATGCATGGCCCAAGACATTGCCCCATATGATAATATAAACAAACCTTTTTCGGCATTGCCTGACATTTGCGAAGTGGAAAAACACGAGACAAAAGGTCGACAGTTTCGCGAGCAGAGGTCCCGTCTGGGTAAGGTCCAAATCGGTTTTTACTTTTCTTTGAATACTTCCGCGTGATAATAATACGCGGATGCGTTTCATTGGTAATTTCGATATAAGGATAGGTTTTATCATCCATTAACATGATATTGTATTTAGGACTGTGTTGTTTGATTAATGATAATTCAAGCAAAAAAGCTTCAAGTTCTGTGCTCGTAACCAAAAAAGTAAAATCAGTAATATCCGCGACTAGTCTCGTCGTTTTAGCATCGTGAGATCCCACAAAATATGACTTAACTCGGTTCTTAAGATTTAAAGCCTTGCCAACATAGATAATATTTCCTGAACCGTCTAACATTTGATAACTTCCCGGAAGATCTGGCAAAGTCAGTAACTTTGACTTAATATTATCATTCATGGTCTCACCCGCCTTTCGAGGACAATTATACCAAAAATGCCGCTATGATTCAACGAAACGGATAAAATAAAAACTTCGGATATATCCCGAAGTTTCATTCTTATTTGATTGTTTTAAGAATCGAATCTATTTTCATGCCTTTATCAATTGACTCATCGATTTTAAAAACCAATTCCGGAACTTTTCTCATCTTGACGCGAGCGGCAATTTGGTTCTTAATGAACCCTTTGGCTCTATCTAAAGCTTGTTGGGTTTTTTCTAGTTCTTCTTTGGTTCCGAAAACGGTGTAGTAAACAAACATATATGAAAGTTCGTTGGTTATTTTTACCGCCGTAATGGTAATAAAACCCAGATTATCTTTGACTTCATTGCGCAAAATCATTGTTAATTCCCGTTGAACTAATGCTTCTAACCGATCCGTCTTAGGCATTACTCTTCACCTCTTGCATCTCTGAGGCTTCAATCACATCATCGACTTTGAGATCGTTGTATGATTCAATCATGATTCCGCAATCATATCCTGTTTTGACTTCTTTCACATCATCTTTGAATCGTTTTAAAGATGACATTTTACCCTCATGGATTACAATGCCATCGCGGATGATTTTTACTAAAGAATCGCGTTTAATAATTCCTGAAGTGACCATACATCCAGCAATAGTGCCGACTTTGGAAATTGTGAAAGTCTCGCGAACAGATGCTTCGCCAATCATCTTCTTTTCAAAGACAGGGTCAAGCATACCTTTCATTGCTTTTTCGATGTCATCTAAAGCTTCATAAATTATATCATATAAGCGAACTTCCACACCTTTTGTTGCGGCAGTATCTCGTACCGCTGCCTGTGGCCGTACATCAAAGCCAATAATAATAGCATCGCTTGCTTCAGCCAACGAGACGTCCGTATCTGTAATTGCCCCAACACCGGAACGAACAATATCGATTGATGTTCCTTCGACTTTAATTTTATCAATTGCGCCTTTAAAGGCTTCAATTGAACCTTGAGTATCAGCTTTAATAATTAACCGTAAAACTTTTTCGTTGCCTTCCGCTTTCTTAAAGAAATCTTCCAACGACATTGTTTTATTAACGCCTTTTTCTTCGCGGATTTGCCGATTAGAACGTTTTAAAGCGATTTCACGCGATTGCTTCTCGTCAGCGAAGACCATGAAGGCATCACCAGCCATGGGGACATCGTTTAAGCCATACACAACAACAGCAGTGGATGGTTTAGCTTCAACTATTGTCCGGCCTAAATCATCATTCATGGCTCTAATTTTACCGTAAGTTGTGCCGACAACAAATGCATCACCAACACGTAATGTGCCATTAGAAACCAAAAGGGTAGCAACTGGTCCTTTTCCTTTATCAAGTTTAGCTTCGATAACCGATCCCACCGCTAATCGACTCGGATTAGCTTTTAGTTCCATCATTTCCGCTACTAATTGAATCGTATCAAGTAACTCATTGACTCCCGTGCCTTTTAAAGCCGAAATTGAACAGAACGGAACGCTTCCGCCCCAGTCTTCAGCAAGTAAATCGAGATCAGCTAACTCTTGTTTTACTCGATCCGGATTAGCGCTTGGTTTATCCATCTTATTTACGGCAACGATTATATTACTCTTAGCAGCCCTTGCGTGGTCTAAAGCTTCTTTTGTCTGCGGCATGACGCCATCATCCGCAGCAACCACTAAAATGACAATATCTGTAATTTTAGCGCCTCTTGCCCGCATTTCAGTAAACGCGGCATGTCCTGGAGTATCGATAAATGTTATAGATTTCCCGTTTCGTGACACTTGATAAGCACCGATATGTTGAGTAATTCCACCAGCTTCTCCAGCCGTAATTCGTGAATGACGGATGGTATCGAGCAAAGTGGTCTTGCCATGATCAACATGTCCCATTATGGTGACTACAGCGGGTCTTTCCACCATATTCTTGGGATCATCTTCAATGGTCAACTCTTCGAATTTGGTCATGTCAGTCTTTACTTCGTCTTTCAATTCTAGTCCATAATCCATTGTTAAAAGCTCGACAATTTCCCGGTCAAGTGTTTGTGTTTGTGAAGCTAGAATTTTCATGAACATTAATTTTTTGACGATTTCTGCGACTGGCCGATGTAATGCTTCGGCAAAATCCAGTACCGTCATGCCATCCTTGAAATAAATGACGTCGGCCAACGCTTCCACCTTAACAGGAATATTGGGTTTTCTTTGTTCTACATATGGCTTTTTTTTAACATAAGTATTGGGCTTACGTTTATATGCTTGTTTCTTTAGGGCCATATTGTTCACCTCATTTTCTATTCATTTGCGGTTCTTTGTAATAATAGTGCTAATTGTGTATCTATGACAGCTATTACTTTTCGATTGGCTTTCCCGATTGCGCGTGAAAGTTCATCGCTACTCAAAGAAGAAATTAGTGGCACTTGATAAAAAGTTGTTTTATCCGATATTCGTTTGATGGTTGTTGGCCCCGTATCGTTGGCTAAAAACACTAGTCGCGCCCGTGATTTACGAATTGCGTCTAAGACCATGTCCTCACCTGAAATTAGCAAGCCGGCCTTCATCGTCAACCCAAGTGTCGATAATATTTTAATTTTATTCATCGGCTACCAGTTTCAACATATCCTCATAAACCGTATCCGGAACCGTTGTTTCTAGATGGCGTTCTAAAACTTTTGTTTTTTTGGCTTCGATAATCGCTTTAGTTAATCGTGATACATATGCTCCTCGTCCATTGGCTTTTCCTGTTAAATCAACAAAAACATTACCATCTGGACTTCTAACAACGCGAATCAACATTTTCTTTTCGAATCTTTCGTTTGTTACAACACATTTTCGCATCGGAATTTTTTTTGTTTTCATCAAAAACCCCTCCCTAATTGCTTAAAATGAAAGACCTTGAATCGTCGCATCGGCCACGGACTTGATGTCGATTTTCCAACCGCTTGACTGTACGGCTAGCCGTGCATTTTGACCTTTTTTACCAATAGCCAATGATAGTTGGTCATCAGCAACAATCACGATGGCGGCGTGGTCTTTTACATTAATAATGACCTTTAGCGATTTTGCCGGAGTGATAGCGGCGGCAACTAATTCTTCAGGAACGGTACTAAACTTGTAAACATCAATTTTTTCCCCGTTCAATTGAGCAATAACTTCATTAATTCGTGTGCCTTTTTTGCCCAAACAAGCTCCAACCGGGTCAACTTTGGGATTATTAGAAGATACACAAACCTTACAACGATCTCCGGGATCACGCGCCAAACCCATGATTTCGACGGTTCCATCCGCTAATTCAGGAATCGCGTTTTCCATCAAACGTTTAACTAAATTGCGATCGGTACGAGAGACATATACTTTTGGTCCTTTTGTTGTTTGTTCGACTTTTGTGATGTAAACACGAACCCTAGTGCCAATCGTCATGTCCGAACTTAAAAGATCTTTGATTGGAATTGAAGTCTCGGTATCATATCCAAGCGCCAAAGTAACAAAATCATCATTGACAGAAACAACTTCCGCAATAATCATTTCTCCGGTTTTCTCGGTAAAAATCTCAAAATTACGATCTCTTTCCAATTGCTTAAGTCCTTGAGTTAAAATCTGTTTTGCGCTCGAGGCGGCAATTCGACCGAAATCCTTAGGGGTGATCTTTTGCTCAATCACGTCACCGACTTTTGCATTTCGTTTCAAGATGTTAGCATCTTCAACAGAAATCTGTGTTCCTTTTTCAGCTTCTGGATCAATTTCCTCGACAACATTATAGGTTGCGATAATCTGAATTTCGTACTTTTCCTCGTTGAATACCACTTTAGCGTTTTGTTGCCCTTCATAATCCTTTTTGTAGGCATTTAAAAGCCCTTTACTAAAAACGTCAAGGATTTTTTCTTTGGGAATACCGCGCTCGGCTTCTATTTGTTCCAAAGCCTTAAAGAATTCTTTGCTAATCATGATAATCTCCTACATTTTTATTGCTAGTCGGATGGCAGCAACATCCTGATAGCTGATTTTAATTACTTTGTTGCGAACTTTTAAATCGATGATTCCGTCTTGAAAACTCATTAACTCGCCATCATGTTTGAGTTCATCAGTTTCCACGTGAATATACTTGCCAATATTTTTTATGATTTCCGTTTGGTTTCGAAGGCTTCGCTCCGCTCCCGGTGATGACACTTCCAACATATATTCATCGGGAATTAGGTCAAGGTTATCAAGAAACATACTGAGTGATTCGGAAACCGTAACGCAATCATCGATATCGATACCATTAGGTTTATCGATATAGATCCGAAGAATATTATTTTGTTTTTCTTTAACATATTCCAAATCATACAACTCATATCCAAGATTCTCTAAATGTGTTGTAATTGGTGGTTTAAGGTTGTCAGTCAGCATGATACCCTCCTATTTTTTTTATTAAAAAGAGAGGGTCCGACCCTCTCTTGTAATTCTTATGCTCTTTTATGCTAACACATATCGAGATAAAACACAAGAGAAAAACAACGGATTTGATTATCTGTCGCTATTTTAGAAAACCTTAATCATCGAGTATATTGTTTTAAAAAACCCGATTATCATCCATTTATTTAAGATAATACATCAAGATACTGCCGGCGACGGCAACATTCAAAGACTCGATACCCGCGATTTCGACAAAAAGATTTTCCGCGGTCATTGCGAGTATTTCCGGCTTTACACCTAAAGCTTCATTTCCAAGGATTAACGCGATATGTGAAGGAATTTCTGATAGTTTGGCTAAAGGCAATCCACCATGCAAATCAGTACCGAAATAGGTATATTCCGGATGATCAGCCATGAATACTTTTAGTGGCATCTCCATGAAATTAATTTTAAAAAAAGCCCCTTGCGTACTTCTTAAGACTTTCGGATTGGTAATATCAACACAGTTCTCGGCAATAATCGTCAGGAAACCAAAAGCCAAAGCACTTCTGATTAAGGTTCCGAGGTTTCCGGGATCGGAAATACCATCCAGTAACAAAATTTTATTGGGTAATTCTTTTGCCTTTGGCATAGTGCATACAGCAATAATTCCTTGGGGTGAATCAACTTGTGAAATTTTATTCATGACTTTTTCATCAACGATTACCGTTGTTGCAAAACCATCATAGTTAGGATCAGATGTATAAACCTCTTGGCAAAGTCCACAAGCAATCGCTTCCTGGACCATATGTCTTCCTTCGACAATGAATAATTCTGACGCAAGTCGGTATTTTTTACTGCTTAGTTTCCCGAGATTTTTTATTTTTTCATTCATCAATGATGAAATCACCATATTATCACCATTTTTATTATATCACAAAAAAACGAGGAGCCAAAATAATATCGGCATCCTCGCTTATATTTATTGTTCTTATTTATTCACCATCGGGTCCAGTGGAGAAGAACAGCATAAGTTCCTCAATCAGCAAGTGGAATTGATTGATTTCTTCTAGTTCTCCAGCCAATAAATTGAGTGGATCATAACCATCGATTACATCAGCTTGCGCAACAAGATCATCAATCAAAGTCTGAATTTCGATGATCTTCGCGCCGATGTCAATCGTTCCATCGTATGAGAAATCGTATTTACCATCAAAGTACAGTTGAATTCCGACGGAAAAGACGAAATCGTAATCTAAACTTCCGTCGGCCAAAACCGCTGTAAAGATATTAGCTATGGCGATGGCTCGAAGAAGATTATCTTGATCGGGATCAATTCCATCAAGTGATGAAATGATGCCAATTTCCGCCAATATGGTTTCAATTTCCGTTTCGGTTAAGGCATCAAGGAAGGTAGTAATCACATCGACCGAAGGTCCTAAAACATCGAACCAATCTTCGATTCCCGTATCCCAAATTAGTACCAACTCATCTTTTTGAATTTGATCGATATCAGTTCGTGAATTGATGATTGCCGCATTTATACCTTGAGCGAGCAAAATGATTTTTGCCGCATCAGTACCTTCGATATCTAACGTACTAAGTAGAAGCTTGAGAGTTGATGAAAGTCCTTGGGTCGCTCCCAAAATCTCGATAGCTGTCAAGTTTTCGGGGAGTATTTCTTCCTTCATCAACCCGATTACTAAATTGACAAAACCGGGATCTGCATTAAGTAATAGATTGTCAATCTCATCCATCAATATTATTGCAACATCATGTACTAATTGATTGTTACCTTCGTTAGCTAAATAATCATATAATGCTTGCATTTGAGCTTGCTCTGATATAATTTGTTCCCGCATTTGATTTAACCAGTTAAGTTGGTCATTTATCCATGCCAGTTGATCGACTTCCCAGTTATAATTCCGTTTCATGTTGAGCAAACTTGCTCCATCCGTTAGCATGAATTCACGGGTCGCCATTCCCAATGGACCAAGCGCTGGGTTACTTAACTGATCAAGTTGTGGATAGAAGGTGCCGTAACGATAACTTAGGCAATTCTCCCAAGCCTCCAAAATCGGCTGATATATTTCCTGTTGTTCAGAGGAAAGGTTAACCCAGATGTTTTCGTATGCCGCTAAAGCTCCATCCCGACTGGCTTCATTTGGTGTTTCACCGTAGTTATAGAAATAATACATATCACGCAAAGTAATCAAATTCTGAATATTTTCTTCGTCGCCTTCGCTCCACCAGTCACAATTATTTGATCGAATTTGATTGAGTACGATCTCGTAAGTCAACTGATTTTCGATATCCTGGTACATCATGGATTCCGCACCCAAAGCAATTCCTTCAATCGGATCATCCATCACAAGAATATTGGTATGGATGAAAGCGATAAGATCATTGATTGCGGTTTCTTCTGTTCCCATCAGAGTAGTTAAATTAGCTATCTGCATCTCCAAATCGGTTATTTCAGACGCGATATCAACTAACTGCTCACCATATATTCCTTCTTCAATTCGAAATGAAATGTAACCGATGAAGATCTCAGCAGCTATGCTGGCAATGTTTTCTTTGGAAAATCCTAGCAAATCAAGATTTGTATAAATGCCTTGAATGTCCTCAAGTGAACTAATAGATGAAATATCATCACTTAGTTGGAAAATCGACAGGATTGCGAAATAAGTCGTCTTTTCATCCGCATATCCTAAAGCATCAACCAACATAAGAATTATGGCATCTGCTTTTTCTTCGGTCATCTGATCGCCAAACATACTGACGACAGTTTGCACAAAATGATCATGAGTATAGCCAACTGGTTCAATGGCGAGGTAGTTTTCCGGACCATAGGTTATGAACTGTTGGATCCAAGTAACGTTTCCAAAGAAATCGTTTATCGTTTCCAGTTGTTCCGCTGTCAAAAGCTCAAAATCATACAATTTAATTGCTGCTGCATCAGCGATGATATCGGAAATTATTGTTTGTAGCGCTGTTTTAGCACCAGTAGAGTCACCCATAAATTCAGTAGTAATGTCGAAATAAAGATCAACACCATATCCTAGAACAGCGTTGATGTCGAATTCGCCGCTACCTAAAAGCTCATCAATCAAGATTGAGATATTGAGAATCATCGCATATTGTGAAGTCCCCATGTCTCCTGACATAATGCTATCAACCTGCTCCATAAGGATGGTCAATTTTGTCTCATCCATTGAATCAAGCAAGTCTTTTAATTCATAGAAGATTACTCCAAGTCCCTCGGTATAATGATCGACCGCATTCTCAAATAAGGAAATCATGGCGATTTTTTCGAGAATTGTAGCATCAGTCGAATTTACGTAGACACCGATAATGTCTTTGGCTAAATCTTTAAAATTATTAACATCGTTTTCATCGACAGTATAGCCAATCAAGCCCATCAAACTTGACACATTAGCAATATATTCCGAAATATCGGCCATCGTAACGCCTGTCGATTCCAATGAAATTAAACCATTGAACAAGTTTTGAATTGTATTTAGGGTAGTTGTTTCAATCAAGGCAGTAAGCATTGTGAAGGTCGGATCATCCATGTTTTGTGCAGTATATTCAACTGCATCATATACCGATTCTAGCAAGGTTTTAATTTTGCCAAGATTGACCGGGTCTGATAGATAAACCTGCAAATCAATCATAAATTCATGATTTGCAATCCCTTCTTCCATCATTCTTTCCCAGCGGGAGATTTCGTTTTCGGTTTCATTGATATTATAAGAACATTCTTGATGTGGATAAGTAAATTCAAACATCAGAATATTTATCACATATTTTTCAGATGCGTCCATTACCCCATTAAGACTGTTCCGTAACGGATATATATTTGTAAAATATTCAATCATCATTGTTTCATAAACATTCAATTTCGTCATGTACATATCATATTCACTAGAACTCATATATTCCATGTATTCATATAAATACTGTTCATATTCCGATTGTGCTACTGCATCATAATCCACAAATGCAGAGTACAATGACATGTATTTATAGTTTTGAATTTGATTCCAAGAACTCCAGTCCCAATCTTCATAATCCGAAGCATAGTTATTGACGGAATTTTGGAAAGCTATGAGGATATCTTCTTGAGCGACTTGCGCATTGAAAACGTTCGCACAGGCTATTCTATGTGCTTCGTTTGGTAACAAAGCGCAATAATCAAGAGCAGCTGCTTCGATTGTTGCCTGCGTTTCCTCATATAATAATAATTCGGATTGATAAAAAGCTATTTGATCATTCCAATTGGATATATCAAATCGTTCAACTTCTTGATTGACTTGAATTACTAGAAATCTGATTATAGTATCAATCATCATCTGCCGCGTAAATCCATATGTCAGACTGATGCTGGCAAACCAATTCTCAAATTCGGTTTTCGAGGCAATCGTAAAGGAATTCATCACGCCAATTCCATTAGTGATTATCACCATCGTGTCTTCATCTGTATCAGTTGCGAGCACTGATTTAATAAAACAGATTTGCTCTGCCACTTCTTGATTGGAAGGTATATACTCGGTATATTCGTCTTTGTAATACATCATGTTGTAAACAAATTCATATAAAGCAGTCAAATTGAAAGTTGGATACACATCCATGTCAGCTTCGACAAAGGAATAATCAAGATTCCAACCCAAGAAAATATAATTCGTTTTTGTTGGATTACCAGGTGCCGTTGCACTCGTTCCGTAATCAACAGTGGACGTTCCCAATTCGGTCGTTCCATCTTCGTCATAGAACGTAACGGTATATTGGTTCTTTGCAGAACTGAATTGAGCATTGACAGAGATGTTCGCAGTCACATTCG
>JAQWBC010000015.1 GCA_028707415.1 Candidatus Izemoplasmatales bacterium | reverse complement strand
TCTGTTCGCGACTTTCAACGGCGCATGGTCCGCCGATAATCACCACGTTATTTCCACCAATCTTGACGCCGCCGATATCGACAATCGTATCGGTTGTTTTATATTTGCGACTGACCTTTTTGTATGGCTCTTGAATTCGGACGACGGTTTCGACAAATTTAAAAGCATAAAGACTATTAGCATCAAAACGGGTAGTATCACCAACGATGCTAAAGATTGTATAAGCATCGCCATTGGTTTCGTGGACTTCAAAGCCAAAATTACATAAATATTCGCGAAGAAAATCAATATCCTGTTGAATCGTTTTTTCACGAAATTTGATAATCATTTTATGTCATCTCTTTTCCCAAAACAATCAATTGCTTTAATATATCCAAAAAAGCCCAAACCCTTGATTTGTTTGATACAAGCGTCTTTGATAACGGAAGTCCTTCGAAAAGGTTCGCGAGCCTCGATATCGGATAGATGAACTTCGATTGTCGGGATTGGTACAGCTTTAAGACAATCAAAGATGGCATACGAATAATGGGAGAGGGCTCCGGGGTTGATAATTAAGCCATCAAATTTTCTCCAGTCATCTTGAATCCAATCAATAATTTTGCCTTCATGATTACTTTGACGAATATCAAGAGTCACATTGATTGTTTTTGCATAGGCAAGAAGTTGTTCGCACAAATCGACATAGGATGCGGTTCCGTATATTTGCGGTTCACGGAGACCAAGTAAATTAAGATTTGGTCCATTAATTATTAAAATATTCATTTAGTTTGGCCTCGATTTCTTCGAAAATAGCACTTAATGGTTGATTGGGATTAATAATTATGTCGGCGTATTTTAGATACAATGGGCGGCGAATGCTTGCTAATTTAATTATCGCATCGGGAGATTGAATCAAAGGACGGTTAACGATATGAAGATTCATAATTTCTTCAGGATTCTTATCTAAGAAAATGATAACCCCGTTTTGTTTTAATTTATTCATAATGTCGGGGTTTTCTATCATTCCGCCACCGGTTGCGATAGTTTGGTTTCCTAAACGATAAATATGTTCGATGGCTTCGATTTCCAAAGCTCGGAAATAGGGCTCGCCATGGGACTGAAAAATCTGGGAAATCGGCATTTCGGAAGCCATTTCGATGCGACTATCAGTATCGACTAAGGTTTTGTGATATTTTGTCGCAAGTTGACGGGCTAAAAATGATTTTCCCGCCAAAGGCAAGCCAATCAAAACAAGATTACAAGCTTGTTTCTGAAGTTGATGAAATGTTTGTTCAACTAAGCTGTCGGGAAGCTGATTGCCAGAAGTCAATTCATGACTTTTGCGAGCTTGAGCCACCAACATATATAAACCATTATATATCGGAATGTGCAAGACATGGGCGCTTATTAAAAGCGAAGTTGCCAAAGGATTATATATGAGATCGATAACCGCCTCAAGATGGATAAATTTTGCAAGCGTAAAGGGAAGACAATTGGCGTTATTGGGAAACATTCCCACCGGAGTGGCGTTGATGATTATCTCACAATCAAGGACTTTGTCAATATCAGAAAACAGCAAGTCGCTAGAATCGCGATGTCGACGGGAAATTTTAGTCGCGGACCGACAACCTTCATCGGTCGCTAAAATCCAAGCGGTTCTAGCGGCGCCACCGTTACCAATAATTAAAACTTTTTTATTCGTCAAAGACAAATGATAGTGTTTCAACATAGCCTCAAAGCCATAATAATCAGTATTCATTCCCAACAAAGCAGAGCCTTTTCGGATTATCATATTGACGGCTTGTGTCCTCTTAGCAATCTCATCAAGAGACGTTAAGTAAGGAATCACTTTTTCTTTGTAGGGAATTGTTACGTTTATTGCCGAAAAAGCTTGGGAGGCGAAAAAAGCATTTAGATTAGTGGTTTCGATCAATTTATAATCATGGTTTCCGAAGGCTTTATGAATCATGGGTGAGAAACTGTGAACTAATTTTTTTCCTAATAATCCGTCCATATTATTTTCTCGCCTTGGATGCTTCCCAACCAAGCACTAAATCTAATATTCCGAAATAGATTATGGCATTGACGACATGAACACCACGAATCGCAATACAAGGGTCGTGTCTTCCAGAGATGGTGACGTTTACGGGAGCTTTTGTAATTAAATTGACCGACTTTTGCGTAATTCCGATGGATGAGGTGGGTTTGATAACGGTTCGAACAACGACCGGCATCCCCGTCGATAAACCCCCAAGCAAACCGCCATTATGATTGGTAAAGGTCACGATTTTTCCTTCAGAATTATATAAATATCCATCAGCTACTGCTGAACCAAATGATTTAGCAAAAGAAAATCCATCTCCAAATTCAACCCCTTTGACAGCGGGAATGGAAAACAGCAAATGTGAAAGTGTACTTTCAACGGAATCGAATAAGGGTTCCCCGACACCAACAGGCAAACCAATGACTGCGGTTTCAATAATGCCGCCGATGGAATCATTAGCAGCTTTCGCTTCAAGGACTTCAGCACGCATTTTTATTTCTTTGCTTTCGTCAATAACCGGAAAATCAGTTTTTTCCAATTTGTCGATTATATTATTTTTAACGTTTTCCGGTTTAAAGGCTCGATCCTTAATTTTGTGAATTTGGAGAATATGAGAACCAACAAAGATACCTTTTCCATTCAATATCTGCTTAGCGATAGCGCCGATTATGACGTATAAAACCGTCATTCTTCCAGAAAACATACCGCCACCGGTTTTATTCATAAAGTCCGGATATTTAATCATTGCCGGATAATCCGCATGTCCTGGTCGGGGAATTCCGCGCAAATTTGCATAATCATCTTTTCGGACGTTTTCATTTGGCACAACAACAGTAAGCGGGCCGCCCGTCGTTGATTTAGAAAACAAACCGGTCGTAAATTGATATCGATCTTTCTCCACGCGAGCGGTTGTCAACTCGTCGTGAGGACGCCGCTTGGCAAGTTGATCTTGAATCAAAGATTCGTCAATATGAAGACCAACCGGCAAACCGGTAATGACCATCGAAATAAAATCGCTATGCGATTCTCCGGAAATCGTGATTTTTACGTTTTGACCAAAGGTATTCATAGCTTTTCCTCGCTTTACTTAAAATGGTGAGGGGATAATTTCCGCATGCCCAATCTTGGAGACGGTAATAAAATTCATTTGTTTAGCATTTCCCTTTTTGTCGTGCTGAAGAAAGGGCTTTAAATCAGCAATTAAAGCCGGATCGTTTGTTGGCAACTGATATTTGTGTAAACAGTTGATTAAATCGGTTTTAATTTTTGTATCAGTAACGGCCGCAACCATTCCAATCGCGATTGCTTCCCCGTGTAAATATTTTTGATATTTATAGTACGATTCCAGAGCATGGCCAAATGTGTGGCCAAAGTTAAGGTGTTGGCGAATTCCTTTATCGAATTCATCAATTTCGACAAAATGTTTTTTTATAACGATCGAAGCAGTAATAAATGACTCAATATTGGCGAACACATCTTCATTTTGAAGGCGATGAAAAAAAGCATCGTCAGCAATCATGCCATATTTAATCATTTCCGCCATTCCGTTTTGTAGTTGTCTAGGGGGTAGCGTTTTTAATGTCTGCGGATCAATCAATACTTTATCGGGAGGATAAAAAGAGCCGATAACGTTTTTTGCTTGAGCGAGATTAATAGCAACTTTCCCCCCAATTGATGAGTCAATTTGAGCCAATAAAGTTGTCGGAATATGCATATAAGGAAGGCCGCGCATATAGACAGATGCGACAAAACCGGCTAAGTCGCCAGTTACGCCCCCGCCAACAGCGAGAACACAAGCGCTTTTTGGTACGTTGTGAAAAACAAGTTGATTGATAATTTGATTAAATATCGCCATTGATTTATTTGTTTCTCCGGCAGGAAAGCGGATAATCAGATGTTTGGGAATGGTGTTAGTGATTTGGTTTAGATAAAGATCGGGAATTTGATCATCAGCAATCACGATGTAAAAAACGGCGGGATCCAAATGGGATTCCAAATGGTTCAACAAGCCGTTTTCAATCACGATTTCATATTGTTTTTGGGATGATTTGATGACAAAACTCGGCATGGAATTATCCTCCGATTAACGTAAAATTACCGCCAATTTTGGCAAAATCAACGAAGAAATCAGGATATGACTTGGCGACAACTTCGGCGTTTTTGATCATGACCGGCTTTTGGCAAACGGTGGACGCAACGGCAACCATCATCACGATTCGGTGGTCATTGTAAGATTCCATTGTCCCGCCAATGAATGAAGACGGTCCCTTGATTATCAGACTCGATTCTGTTAAATCGATGTCAACACCGAGGGTTTTCAATGATTCATAAATTGATTGCAAACGATTGGATTCTTTATAGCGTAGACGAACGGCATTTTCAATCACAGTAGTTCCAGTGGATACCGCCCCTAATAAAGCTAAGGCGGTTGCCAAGTCGGGAGATTGACTGATATCGACGGTTATCCCTTTTAAATCGGATTTATGGAAAAGGTACCCATTCTCGAGCACTTCCACAAGCCCCCCCATTTGTTGACAAAAATCAATAATCCGTCGGTCCGGCTGAGTTGTATCGAGACTGATATTTAAGCAAGTAATATCGCCGTGTACCATACCGGCGGCCGCAAAAACCGCCATTTGTGTAAAATCTCCTGATACTGTAAAATTGGCAGGAGTAAACATTTGATTTCCGGAAACGCGGAATTCGTCACCCACGACATCAATTATAATTCCGAATTGTTTTAGCATCGATACGGTCATAGTAACATATTCTTCAGATTCAAAAACCGTTGTTAGTTTGACGACAGAATCACCTTTTAAAAGGGGTAAAGCAAAGAGTAAACCAGAGATGAACTGAGAACTAATATTTCCGGGCAATTCATAATATCCCGGAACCAAAGATCCGTTCATGATAACGCTACGATCATTCATCTGAAATGAGATATCCATTTGCTTAAACATGTTGTCATAGACCGACATTGGGCGGCGAAATAAAGATGGTTTACCGGTGAAAACGACTTTTTGGCGACTTAACGACATAAGTGGAATCAAGAAGCGAAGTGTCGCAGCTGATTCGTTGCAATCGATAAAATTATCGTCAGATAAGAAAATTCGACCGACGCCATTCACAATCAGTTGTTGGGCGTTTTTGATAAATTTTACACCAATTTTTTCCATAGCTCCGATGGTGGCCATAATATCATCGCTGTAGATAACGTTGGAAATAACGCTCTTTCCTTTCGCTATCGAGGCGGCAATTATGGCGCGGATTGATTCGCTTTTCGACGGAGGAATACAGACGGTGCCGGATAGTTTTCCGGGAGTAATTAAAACATCCATTTACATATCACTCGTTTCTTAATTTAACCGTATATGAAGAACATGCATTTATTCTCCTTTATTTTATCACATTTTACGATTCTTAATGCTAAATTTCCTTAATATAGCATAAATGACAATTATAGAATTGTTTAATCAGATTGATTCGGTTTGTCTTTTCTGCTCAAAGGGATTGTGTTATAATTACCAAGTAAGGGATGTGGCGATATTGATAAAAACATGTGGTAGCAATGAGTATGCGGAGGTTTTACTGAATAAACTGCCAAACGGTGTGTTTCTGACTACGGCGTTCGACGGAGTTGTTAATACAATGGTCATTGGCTGGGGCGGAATTAATGTTATTTGGGGAAAACCGATGATGCTGATTCTGGTTCGGAAAGTTCGGGCAACATGGGATTTAATTGAAAAAACCAACGAATTTACAATTAGTGTTCCGATAAAGCACGACTTATCGGAAGCGTTAAAAATATGTGGAACAAAATCAATGCGAGAAATAAATGATAAGTTTACATATTGCCATCTAACGCCCGTTCCGGGGCGAAAAATCAAAACCCCAGTGGTTGGTGAATGCGAATTGCACTATGAATGCCGAGTATTATACAAGCAGCCATTAAACCAAGATAATATTCCCGAAGCGATAAAAAATCGTTATTATCCAACCGGAGCCAATCATACGCTTTATTTTGGAGAAATTATCGATACCTATCTTTTTGAGGACGGTGAGTGAAGTGGCTGTAATTCTAGACGGAAAAGCTTTTGCTGCAGAAATTAGATCCGAGATTAAAACAACTGTTGATACATTAATCGAAAGATTTAACGTTGTTCCTCATTTAGTTGTGATTTTAATCGGTGAAGATCCTGCCAGCCAATCATACGTAAAAGGTAAAGAATCTGCTTGTTTAAAAGCGGGAATCAAAAGTTCGGTGATACGGATGCCAATTACGGTAACAGAGACAGAATTATTGGCGAAGATAACCGAATTGAACGCTGATAGAACGGTTCACGGAATCCTTTTACAATTGCCAATCCCCAAACGCTTTGATCCAGACAAGATTATTGCCTTGATAGACAAAAACAAGGACGTTGACGGGTTCACGCCGGAAAACGTCGCCGCCTTGACCAATGGACGGCCACGGCTTGTTCCTTGTACACCACTTGGAATTATTAAAATTCTTAAAAAGTATGCGATTCCGATTGCGGGAAAACATTGTGTTATTGTCGGCAGAAGCACGATTGTCGGAAAACCGATGGCGGCTTTATTGTTACTCGAAAACGGAACGGTCACAATCTGTCATACGAAGACTGTCAATTTGCCAGCGATAACTAATCAAGCTGATATCCTTGTGGTGGCGGTAGGGCAGCCGAAGATGATAACCGGAATGCATGTTAAAGAAGGGGCGGTTGTCATTGACGTCGGAATCTCCAAAATTGATGGGGTTATTTCGGGCGATGTTGATTACGAATCGGTATATCCAAAAGCGGCTTTTATTACTCCAGTTCCTGGGGGAGTGGGTCCTTTGACGATTGCTTGCCTTTTAGAAAATTGCCTTAAATGTTATCAGACACTTATGGAGGAAAACCATGATTGAGCGATATTCCCGACCAGAAATGGCGGCGATTTGGACTGATGAAAACAAATTTAAAACCTATTTAAAAATCGAACTACTAAATGCAGAAGCATTACAGAAAAAAGGAATTGTATCACAAACGGAAATGGATTTATTAAACCAAAATGCCAGTTTTTCCCTGACCAGAATTGCCGAGATTGAACAAGAAACAAAGCACGATATCATTGCCTTTACCAGAGCTGTTTCAGAAACTCTCGGAGCCGAAAAACGGTTTATTCATTATGGGCTTACTTCATCGGATATTATCGATACCGCAACTGGATGTCTGCTTAAACAAGCTAACCAGATTATTGAAAAAGACCTAAAGGCTTTTATTAATATTTTAAAGGAAAAAGCCTTCCTTTATAAGGATGTTTTTTGTATGGGAAGGACTCATGGAATGCATGCGGATGTCACAGTTTTTGGTTTAAAATGGGCTTTGTGGTATGCAGAGATGAAACGAAACATTCGTCGGTTTAAGGATGCCGCTTCCGATGTTGAATGTGGAAAAATATCTGGAGCTGTTGGTAATTATGCTTTTACCGGGCCGGAAGTTGAAACATATATCTGCCAACGACTTGGAATAGATCACGCACTTGTCTCAACCCAAGTCTTACAGCGCGACCGACACGCATATTATCTTTCGGTTTTGACAATAATCGGAGCGACTTTAGAAAAAATTGCGACGGAGATTCGGCACTTACAACGGACCGAAATCAAAGAAGTTTCCGAAGCTTTTGTAACAACACAAAAAGGATCATCGGCGATGCCGCATAAGCGCAATCCAATATCATGCGAAAATATCTGCGGATTAGCGCGAATATTGCGCGGATATAATCTTTCAAGCCTCGAAGATATTGCCTTGTGGCACGAACGGGATATTTCTCATTCATCAGTTGAAAGGATTATTTTGCCAGATGCGACCCAGTTGATTGATTATATGCTTAATCGGTTTACGAGTGTTATTGAACATTTAGAAGTATATCCCGAACAAATGCGAAAAAACATTGATTTATCCTTGGGGACGCATTTTTCACAACGAGTTATGACAGCATTGGTTGACAAGGGGTTATCGCGTGAAACGGCATACGATTTCACACAAACTGTTGCAAAAAAAGCAATTGAAGAACGCATTTCTTTTAAATATTTAGTTTGTAACAGCGAGTTGATAAAGGAAAAATTAACACCAAACGATATTGAAGTCATTTTCGATTTAAATTTTTATAAACAATATGTTAATCATATATACACACAGGTTTTTACTAGGGAGATGAATAATTGTGAAACGGTATAATTTTGATAAAATCATTTGTCGAAAAGACACTAACAGCGTCAAATATGATTTAGGAAAAAGCAACGATTGCTTATCAATGTGGATCGCGGACATGGATTTTCCCGTGGCCGACGAAATTATTAAAGCCTTAAAAAAACGAGTTAAACACCCAATATATGGATATTCTTATATATCCGATGATGTTTATGAGGCGTTTATTAATTGGCAACAAAATCGCAATGGGTTAACTATCAAAAAAGAAGAAATTTTGCCCTACTACAGCGTCGTCTCGGGGATAAACTTGTTGCTAAATACGTTTACAGAACCAAATGACAACGTTACCATTATGAGTCCGGTATATAATTATTTTTGGACGGCAATTAAGAACGCCAAAAGAAACATTATTGCGTCTCCGCTCATCAATTCCAATGGATATTATTTAATCGATTTTGCAAATTTAGATTTATGTATGCAAAAATCAAAGGTATTATTACTTTGTTCGCCACACAATCCGGTAGGACGAGTCTGGACCAAGGGAGAATTAGAAAAAATAGCTGCGTTAGCCGAGAAAAATCATGTGATGGTAATTAGCGATGAAATCCATTCGGATTTGATTATGCCCGGCAGAAAACACGTTCCATTTTTAGCGGTTAACGAAAAGATTAATGATATGGTGTTCACGCTCTTTTCGGCAACAAAGACGTTCAATATTGCCGCAGCGGGGATGTCGTTTATTGTTTCAAAAAATCGCGAACATATTCAGAAAATCAATGAGGCAATGTGTCAATACCACCTTGGATCGCAAAATGTTTTTGCGCCGGTAATGGTCAAAGCCGCCTTTCAATATGGCGCCGCATGGCTTGACCAGGTTATCGGTTATATTGAGAGTAATTATCAATTAGTTAAAACAGAAATAGAAACCAAAATGCCGAAAATAGCTTTACCACCGCTTGAAGGAACTTATCTGTTGTGGCTTGATTGCCGGAAATTGCAAAAAAGTGTTTGCGATTTCTTTGAAACCGAAGCTAAAGTCGTTGGCGAGGATGGAATTCTATTTGGTGATAACGGGGCTAAATTCTATCGAATCAACATCGCAACTCCCCGCAAAAACGTTAAAGAGATGTTAGCACGGATGGAAGAAGTATATCGACGCGAGGAAAATTGATACATTCAAGGAGGGGTTATTCATGCAAAAAAGTATAAAACCGCTATTCTTGTTTTTGATGATTGTGGCCGGTTTTTTGATTATGCCCTCATATTTGGTTCAGGCTGATGCTATCAAAACCGATTTAATCACCTCCAAAGCCGCAGTTGAAGCCGCAGTCAATGCTGAAAATTCATATACACCATCTTCATTTGCGTTATTTGTCGATGCCATCGATAATCTTGGTGGCCAAAGCGCTATACAAACGATGATAGATGACCCGTTGGCGGAACAAGCGGCGGTTGACAACCTAATTTTAATGGTTAATAACGCATTAAGTTTGTTGGTTTTGCGAGCAGATACTTCTTTATTGAACACGGCCAATAATGCAGCAATTGCCGCATATTATGGCGACCGCAACTTATATACGTCATCTTCATATTCTCAGTTTGTCGTCGCGGTGGTTGCGTATGGAAACTATCAAGCCACAGATGATTTGCTTGATGATTTAAACGTGACGCAAGCAGCAGTAGACACTTTAGTGTTACAGATTAATAATGCTTTATCATTGTTAGAACTGAAAGCCGACACTACTTTGCTTGAAGACGCCTATGACACAGCGATTAGCTTTAATTTAACCGGCAATACCCCAGCTTCAATCGAATTGTTTACTACCGAGTTAGAGCGAATTCGCCAAATTATGATTGGTGATGATACCAATCAGACCCTATGTGCTCAAACAATTGGTGATTTAATTGCTTCATATGATTTATTAGTTCCTTTAGCAAATAAAGCGCAACTTCAAAGCGCCATTAATAGCGGAGATAATATCAAAGAAGAAAAATATACGGTTTCTTCTTATTACATCTTAGATACTTTGCTGGTAACAGCTAGGGCGGCAAACGAAAATGACAACGCGCTTCAAAACGATGTTGATCAGTTGGCCCTCGACATTGCGAGCGCCATTGAAGGGCTGGTCTATATTCCGACCGGAATCGAATTGACGGTTGATAGTGAAACAATCAACGTCGGAACTTATGTCACTCCCGGTGAATCGAACATTGTTGGTTATTTGTCCTCAAACCCAGCGGTTGCGACCGTCGACGCCTCGGGAAATGTGAGTGGTGTTAGTTTCGGTAATGCAGAGATTATCATTACCCTCGCTAACGGCGTTGTGGAAACGATTCCGATTTTTGTCAAAGAAAAAATCACAACGACGACTTTAATCATAATTTCATCCATTCCCGTTGTGGCGATTGGGTTGGGAATAGCAATGATTTATGTAAAAATTCGACCAGTGGAAATTGTTCAACGAGTCAAAAAACGCAATAAAAAAATTAAAAACGAAAAACAGGATGATGTATTGGTTGACAGCGAAGTTTGATGATTCTATAATATAATTCCGAGGTGATTTAAATGACAGAGAAAAAACGTTTGTACCGCGATACAGAAAACCAAAAAATCTTTGGAGTATGTGCGGGGTTATCCGACTATTTCGAAATGGATGTCACATTGATTCGAATCATCTGGGTGTTTTTAGTTTTATTTGCCGGAACTGGATTAATCGCGTATTTAATTTTAGCGCTTCTGATTGAACCGAAAAGTGTCGTTATGAAAAAAATGGATGATGAGATTCATAAGGCCGAAACGATTAAAGATAATGATTCGGACGATCCTTTTGCGAAGTTCGATAAAAAAAAGTAAATATGACGATAATTAAGCCTCGATAATGACGAGGTTTTTTTATCGATAACCATAGGTTATATTTAAAAAAAGATGTTGTCATGCCTTTATATTACAGAAAAAAGTCAGTATAATAGAATACGAGAGGGGGCGAGACCTGTGGAAGAATATCAGATTCATCGAAATATTCTTTGCATTGATTTAAAAAGTTTCTATGCATCCGTTGAGTGTGCGCTTTTAGGGCTCGACCCGTTTACGACCCCATTAGTCGTCGCCGATCTTTCTCGAGGCGGAGGATCAATTATTCTCGCAGTATCACCATATCTCAAACAATTCGGGATTCCCGGAAGATTACGGATTTTTGAATTACCAAAAAACATGAAGATTATTTTTCAAAAACCGCGCATGGAAAAATATTTGGAATATTCGACAAAAATCGTCGAAATTTATATGCGATTCGTAGCAGAAGAAGATCTTTATGTATACTCGATTGATGAAGTATTTATGGACTTCACGGAGTACAAAAAAATTTACCAAAAAACAGATATTGAAATTGCCAAAATGATCTTAAAAGCGATTTATGACGAAACAAAAATTACTGCCACTTGTGGCATCGGACCGAATATGCTCTTAGCTAAATTAGCGCTCGATATTGAATCAAAAAAAGCGCCCGATTTCATTGCGGAATGGACGTATGACAATTTTAAAGAAAAACTTTGGCAAGTAACCCCGCTTTCGGAAATGTGGGGCATTGGTCACAATACCGAAGCGAAACTTAATAAACTTGGGATCTTTAAAGTTGGCGATTTAGCAAATTACGATGTTGAAAAAATCAAAAAGCGCTTCGGGATAATTGGCGAAGAGTTGTTTTATCACGCCAACGGCATCGACATGAGTATGATTAAAGATAAATACAAAATTAAACCAGTAGCGAAAAGTTACGGCATTGGTCAAACCTTATTTCGAGATTATTATCAACCGGATATTTATCAAATTATTTTAGAACAAGTTGATGATGTCTGTCGTCGGCTACGTCTTGCCGGCAAACGTGCAGGGACTGTTTATTTAGCCATTGGATATAGTAAAGACTCTGGAGGTGGGTTTGCTCGGC
>JAQWBC010000014.1 GCA_028707415.1 Candidatus Izemoplasmatales bacterium | reverse complement strand
TGATCCCAAACGGAATGCCTGTCGGGGTATTGAACGCTTAGTCTCAACGGACGACTCGACAATCAAAGTGTATGTTGTTCCAACCAATGAAGAAGTGATGATTGCTCGGGACACTTTAAGATTAATTCAGAAATAAAAAAGTAGCAAAACTCCTTTCACGTAATATTAATACGCGAAAGGAGTTTTTTTATGCACATATTATCAAGGTTGGGGCTGCTTTTATTAGTTATGATGCAACCAAGACTAATGGATGGGGAAATCAACGAACCAGAAGGAATTAATTATTATTTTAACGGCAGTCTTGAGACGGAGACGCTTAAGTATCAGTATGGGTGCCAACTAGAAATCGGTACCGAAAATGATTATGATGGCTTATTAATCATCATAGATAAAACGACTGACATTATCATTGATACAATGATTTATGAAACGGGATATTTGGAAACAATTCAATTCATGGGTGTCTTCGCCGATGGAACATATGGTGTGGTAATTGAACGAATTTATGTCGAAACACCATCACAGATGTATCGAACATATGACACAATGGTCCTCAAAATTGATTCAATGGGAACGATATTGAATAGCATCCATATTGACCATCAGTTTAAAGGATTTCATAATCACGGTTCTTATTTGATTTTAGATGAGATTGCATCCGATTTACCAAATCTCATTTTGGATGCGAATTTAGAAATGACTGTATTACCAAGTTTCACAGCTGAATACAAAAGTGGATTTGAGTATCCATTTATTGGCACAGCAACGGTTAATGCCGACGTCGTCGCCAAGATCAGCATCTATAATCCGGGAAACTACGATGTAATCATCACCGATGAGGATTATGTTTATCAATTTTCGGTAATCATTGCTGCTTTAGTTGATGGCGTTATCGATGGAGAAATCTATCTCGAACCGATACGAATCATCGTCAACAGTCAAAACGTTACCTTAAACGGAGCGTTGTTTGTTTCCGGAGCGTTTGTTAGCGAACCGGGCGATTATCAATTGGTTATTGATGGTGAAAATGGATATCAGAAAAAGATCAATTTTCAGATTGCGCCAACAGTGTCGGGAGTAATCGATCAAGGCGTTTATCATGAAACAGTCACGATTTCCGTCAGTGGAATCGCGACTTTAAATGGAAAACGGATTTCTGAAGGCGAGATCGAAATTGACGAAGCCGGTGATTATGAACTGATTCTTTGGATTGAAGCCAAGAAGTATCAAACCTTGAATTTTGAAATCATTAATGATTCAAGCATTGACACGACCGAATCAAATGGTAATGACTTTCCTTACTTAGAAACGATACTCGGAATTATTGTCATGGTCGGGTTGTTTTTGGTTCTCAAAAAGAAATAATCCCCTCACTAACGGAAGGGATTATGATATAATCAAGTAAGGTGATAGCCGATGATGACGTTTGATTTATTCATTCAAACCAGTTATTCTTTTAATGGCAGTTTATTGGATGTAGATAAACTAGTATCGCGGGCTTTCGAGCAAGGCTTTACGGCTTTAGGAATCGCTGATCACAAAAATCTTTACGGAGCGATCAAGTTTTACCAATGTTGTCAAGCCGTGGGAATCAAACCAATAATCGGAACGGTTATTGATTCAAGGTCAAAACTCGATGGCAAAACGACTTTTTTAGCTATTGCAAAAACCACGCTTGGATATCATAATTTACTTAAAATTGTATCCTATATCCAGACGGAAAACCCAGTAATTCCTTGGGATCAATTACAAACTTGGAAACAAGACATCATCATGATTGCCTTATCCGATCGTGGCGATATTTATCAAGCGGTATTAAACAACGATTTGACGATGGCGAATGACTTGTACCGCGAGTATAAACAGGCCTTTGATTATTTCTATCTTGGCATTGATTTATCGGATTTTTCAGTAGAAATGCAAGTAGCCCCAGTCTATAAAACTTTAGGTGAAGCCGTGATTGTCAATCAGGTTCATTATCTGGATAAAGACGATCTTCGGGCTGCGAAAATCTTAACGCAAATTATTACAAGTGATAAAGTTGAAAACGATAGTTTATTTAGTAGTGAGGAAGCGATATTTAATCTTAAGTCGCCAATTGAACTGCGAGAAGCATATAGCGAATACCTTGAGGCAGTAGAGTTGACTGAAAGTTTGATTGCCAAAATCGATGTGTCGATTGATTTCGGAAAAATCCAATTACCTAAATATAAAGTGCCAGGTGATTACCAAGCGAAAGATTACTTGCGGGCTTTAACTACCGAAGGCTTGAAGAAACGCTTGGCAAGTAAAGGTACGCAAAAAATCGCGGTAAATGTTTATCAAGATCGAGTTAAGTACGAATTATCGGTCATTGAACAAATGGGTTATTGCGATTATTTTCTCATTGTCTGGGATTTTGTTCTATATGCCAAGAAACACGGAATTTTGGTTGGGCCGGGACGGGGATCGGCAGCGGGATCATTGGTCAGTTATGTTTTGGGAATCGTTGATGTTGATCCGTTGGAACACAATTTAGTATTCGAACGCTTTTTAAATCCGGAACGGATTACCATGCCCGATATTGACATGGATTTTCCCGATGATCGAAGAGATGAAGTAATTAAGTATGTTGCGGATAAATACGGCAAAGATCACGTCGTTAACATTGTCGCCTTCGGAACATTCCAAGGCAAAAGTGCTATCCGTGATACGGCAAAAGTGTTAGGCACTAACCAAACAATCATTGATGAAATTACCGGGTATATCAGCGAATCGGAAAATTCAATTGATGAATTTAAAAAAATGCATCCAGAAAAATATCGTTTTTTAATGGATAATCCAAATACATTCGACTTGTTAACGATTTCTGAGCGGATTGCGGGGTTGCCTAGGCATATTTCGACCCATGCGGCAGGAATTGTCATTACCGATCGGGATATTCGCGAATACGCTCCGATACAAAATGGTCTTATGGGAATGTACCAGACCCAATGGGAAATGACCGATTTGGAAAAAATCGGTTTATTAAAAATCGACTTTTTGGGAATTCGGAATTTAACAACAATTGATCGAGTATTGCATTTGATTGAAACCAAAACTGGCGATTTAATTAATATTTATAAAATCCCCACAGAGGACGCAAAAACATTTAAATTATTACAAGATGTAAATACTTTGGGTGTTTTTCAACTGGAAACCGATGGGATGATGAACCTAGCCCGGAAAATGCAGATTCGTACATTTGATGACATTGCTGTCTGCGTTGCCTTATTTCGCCCCGGTCCCATGGAGAACATCCCCAGTTATCTGCGTCGCAGAAGCGGGGATGAAAAAGTGGTTTTTCCCCATCCGGATTTAGAGAAGATCTTAAAAGAAACGTATGGTATCATCATCTATCAGGAACAGATTTTACAAATAGCCCACGAATTTGCTGGTTATTCTCTTGGTGAAGCCGATGTGTTACGGCGTGCTGTCAGTAAAAAAAAGGAAAATGTATTAATAAAGGAACGCGAGAAATTTGTTCTAAAATGTAAAGAAAAGCATTACTCGGAAGCAATAGCGAACGAAATCTATGATTATATTGTCAAATTTGCAAACTACGGTTTCAATAAGAGCCACTCAGTTGTTTATGCGATGGTGGCTTATTGGATGGCATATTTAAAAGCAAACTATCCGACCTATTTTATGGCGGTCTTGTTAGACTCTGCTATCGGATCGGCTAAAGCTACCGCTGATTATATTAAAGAATGTCGAAAATTAAAGATAAAAGTTTTGCCACCACGAATCAATGCATCGCAAAAACATTATGCTTTAGAAAATGGTAATTTGCGGTTTCCCTATTCGGGAATCCGTAATATCGGGAACATTGTCGCGGATCGGATTACGGAGATTAAAAAGGATGGTCCTTTCAGCGGATTTCTTGATTTTGTGAAACGATCATCGGATTTGAACTCCCGAGTTGTCGAATCGATGATTTTATGTGGAATGTTCGATGAATTTCCAGAAACAAAAAAGACACTTATAAACAATTTAAAGCAGATTAGCAACTTTATTAAACTTGACGGCTATGCTAGCAAAGAAACTTTTGTTTATCTGAATGAAGAGGAATATGATTTTGATTATCTCATCGAACAAGAAAAATCACTGTTGGGGGTAAATCTTAGTTATCATCCATTTTCTCGTTATGCCGAAACGATTGAAAGAAACGGGCTTTTAGTCGTTTCTGATATTATCGAGACGACGAATGGATCAATTCGGATAGCGGGAATGATTAATCGGGTTAAAATAATCAAGACCAAATCCGGAAACGAAATGGCCTTTGTGGAAATTGAAGATGAATTCAATACTATCGAAGGCACCTTGTTCGCCCGAGAATATGCCAATGATTCGGCGATATTAATTAAGGGTAATGTTGTAATTGTTTCGGGATTATTAGAAAAGCGGGAGAATAAACATCAAATCATTGTTAGTAATATGCAACTCTTGGAAAAATAAGACAACGTCGGCGAATTTACGCTGACGTTGTTGTTTTAAAGATAATCATGTTTTTATTATTGGGATGATAGAAAGCGATGAGATAGCCATCAATATAATCGGTTACGATTGAATACTTGATAAGATCGTCAATTGATATAGATTTATTTACAGAGAAGTATGCCCGGAGAATGGCAATTCGCCGGGTTTTTTCCATTTGATTATCCCACCAGAGTTTCGCTTTAGTTTTGCAGGAAGATAAATAATCGTATTTAAGAGCGTTAAAGACGACTTCGGATATCTCGGGGATGTTTTTTTCTACGAATTCGTTGACGGCGATGAATGGGTCGATGTACTTAAATTTGTGAAATGAATGATTTGTATTTATATAATGCTCACCTAACAACGCAAACATATGATATAAAGAATCGTATTTTTTGGCGATTTGTTCGATAGCAGAGGGCATAAAGTTTTTATTCCAAAACAAATTTAAAGCTTCATCAACCAAATGGATTTCGGCAAGATCTTGACTTGACAGAAAAGCGTTATTGACAATCTCATATGGTGGATTATCTTGATATACATAGGCATACTGGAAAGCTTGGTTGCGGATTTTGGTTCCCCGTAATAATTTTAGAAAACCTAATTGTAATTCTTTCGGTCGTAAGGCAAAAACGTCATTAAACGTTGTTTCAAAACGGTTGCGATCTTCAAATGGTAAGCCGGCAATCAAATCGAGATGTAAATCGATAGTATCGCCAGCTTTTATTAATCGAATGGTTTTTAATAGCTTTTGCGTATTTTGGTGGCGATCAACGGCTGTATTAGTCAAATCGTTGGTTGATTGAACTCCGATTTCAAATCGGAATAAATGCTTGGGGGCATATTTATTTATGTATTGGATTAGACTTTCGGGTAATATATCACCGGTTATTTCAAACTGGAATACGGTTTCCGGACGATGATTGGCAATAATAAACTGAAAAACCTGCATTGCTATGTCGGGATTAATATTAAAAGTCCGATCTAAAAACTTAAAAGTTTTCGCACCATGATCCATAAGATAAAGCAAGTCGGTTTTTAATCTTTCCACCGCGAAGAAACGAACCTGGTTTTCTAAAGCCGCTAAGCAATAGGAGCAATGAAAGGGACAACCGCGAGATAATTCCAAGTATTGAATCTTATGCGGCAGATTGGGGATGTCTTCGACAAAATAATAGGGATCTTTTAGAAGATTCAGATCATCGATGACACTTTCCTTATTGTGAACGATTTGATTATCGAATCGATATACTAAATTATGCACCGTTGAAACCGCCAAGTGATTATTAAGGCAATGCATTAATTCGTTAAAGACAAATTCGCCTTCACCGGTAATGATATAATCAAAATCGGGGTTTTTAATGTAATAATCAGAATCATAGCTCACTTCGGGACCGCCGAGGACAATTACCGGATTTGCTTGGGCTTTAATGGACTTGGTGATAGCTTCAATCAGTTTAATATTCCACAAATAGGCCGAGAAGGCAAGAACATCGGCGTTTTCGTTTATAAGCGAGCGCGCGATGAAATCAATATCATCTTTGATGGTAAATTCCAAAAGCGAACATTTAAAGTCACAATTAGCCCGTAAATAGCGAAGAGCTAAATTGGTATGAATGAATTTGCTATCAATTGCGACCAAGACGATTTTCATAGATATCACCAATTCTATTTTAGCAGATTAAGCGGTAATATTCCAAACATATTTGGCTGGGTAACGAATTTATGATATACTAATATTCGGCGGTGATGACGATGCATAACCTTATCCTCCATTCCGATTATCAGCCAACAGGTGATCAACCGGATGCGATTAAAAAGCTGACGAATAATCTTTTATCTGGGATGACTTCACAAGTGCTTCTAGGGGCGACCGGAACCGGAAAAACATACACAATCAGTAATGTAATTGCCAATATTAATCGGCCGGTTCTTGTTTTAGCTCACAATAAAACGCTGGCAGGACAACTTTACAATGAATTCAAAACGTTCTTCCCGGAAAGCCGAGTTGAATATTTTATCTCGTATTACGATTATTACCAACCGGAAGCATATATGCCGGGAGCGGATATTTACATTGAAAAAGACGCCATGATTAATGAAGAAATCGATGAGATGCGGCACGCCGCAACTTCATCGTTATTCGAACGTAATGATGTCATAATTGTCGCTTCGGTATCATGTATATATGGGATTGGCGATCCGGAAGATTATAAAAACGGCATGGTGACAATTCGTATTGGCGACGAATTCGGTCGAGATAATTTGATTAAAAAATTAGTTAACATTCTTTTTGTCCGCAACGACATCGACTTTAACCGCGGCTGTTTCCGGGTTCGTGGCGACATCGTTGAAATCTTACCAACATACGAAAAAACAACCGGAGTCAGAGTGGAATTTGACTTTGACACCATTAAACGGCTGCGCAAATTTAATATCGTTACTGGCGAAGCCTTAGAAGAACTACAGATGATTACTTTGTTTCCCGCATCCCATTTTTTGACCAATCGCGACAAACTTGAAGAGGCTTTAAGTCGAATTAAAGCCGAACTGATTGAAAGAATTGCTTTCTTTAAATCACAAGGCAAATTATTGGAAGCTGAGCGGATTGAACAACGGACGATGTATGATATGGAATTATTAGCGGAAATGGGCACATGTTCGGGAGTGGAAAACTATTCCAGACATCTAGCTTTGCGAAAAGCGGGAGAAACACCATCGGTTTTGATTGACTTCTTTCCGAAAGATTTTTTGTTGATTGTCGATGAATCTCATGTGACATTGCCACAAGTCAGAGGCATGTCCAATGGCGACTTTAGCCGAAAACAAACATTGGTTGATTATGGATTTCGATTACCTTCCGCAATCGACAACCGTCCATTAAATTTTGCGGAATTCCTAAAAAAGATTAATCAAGTCATTTATTGTTCCGCAACTCCAGGCGATTATGAATTAGCGACGGCCAACGCCATCGTCGAACAGATTATCCGCCCAACGGGACTTATCGATCCGATAGTTTTGGTTCGAAAGTCAGAAGGACAGATAGACAACATTTTGGAAGAGATCGAAACAACCTTAGCGCGAAAAGAACGAGTACTCATCACAACCTTGACGATTAAGATGAGTGAAGACTTAACGGAATATCTTAAAGGCTTGGGTTATAAAGTGGCTTATTTGCATTCAGAGATAAAAACACTGGAACGCATGGATATAATTCGAAATCTAAGACTAGGCATATTCGATATATTGGTCGGTATTAATTTGTTAAGGGAAGGCCTTGATTTACCCGAAGTAGCTTTGATTGCGATTTTAGATGCGGATAAAGAAGGGTTTTTACGAAGCGGACGGTCGTTAGTACAAATCATTGGTCGGGCTGCGCGTAACGTTAATGGGAAAGTCATTATGTATGCCGATAATATAACCGACTCGATGCGTTATGCCATCGATGAAACAAATCGACGTCGAAAGATTCAGATTGAATACAACATTAAAAACCACATTACCCCGACGACGATTTATAAAGCCATTCATGATTCAATTTCGATTAAGATTGATCAGAAGACCGGAGAAGTCGATTATAAGCGCATATCGAAAAGTGAAATCAAAAAAAGCATCGACATTCTGGAACGACAAATGCATCAGGCGGCCAAAGATCTTGATTTTGAACGTGCGGCCGAGTTAAGAGATATAATTGTGGAGATGCGAGGACACTTGTGATGAAGTATGTCTCTTTATGCATTTCATTGGGAATTACAGGTTTCATCTTCTTGATGTCGTCGTCTACGGGAGCGGAATCGGCATCCCTAAGTAACCAAGTAGCAGAGGTAATCCAAAGGCTTTTGGCAAACATCATGCCAATGGCTGATATCGATATCCTCGTTTTACACACAATCGTTCGCAAAAGTGCGCATCTATTCGAATATTTCCTGTTAGGAATTACATACACCTTTACTTTTCAAACTTTTAAATTGCCATTTTGGAGTCTCATTCTTTCGGGATTAATTATCGCAATGATTGACGAAGGATTACAGTATCTTCCGAGTGAACGAGGGCCAAGCATCATTGATATCATTTTTTTTGATTATCCAGGATACTTGGTAGGAGTATTTATTACAAAAACGATTTTTAGAAATATATTTTTCAAAATAAACGTCTCATAAAAGAGACGTTTTTAAATTTCTTAAAAAATATTTAAAAAAACGCTTGCATTTTGATAAAAATATTAATATAATTAAGGTGCAAGTTAAAATAATCAATAAAACGCGGTGAAAATCAATGACGAATGAACTTTTAAATCAATTATCACAAGGATTGATCAGTCCAAAAGAAGCTTATACCCAATTATACCAAGATCGTTCAAACCAAAAACCATCGAAACCTAGGAAAGCCCATTTCATCAAATTTAGGATTATCATTCCCGATGAACGGGGGGTTACTCGTTTTCTCGCTTTCCTGTTTTTATTGCCAATACCATTATTTGTGGCGAAATTGTTTCTTCGGAAAATGAAATTTGAGTCAACGGAAATGGGGATTTCGAAAGCGGATTTGATGAGTATGGTTTCCACTCGGGGAATCCTGATCAATGTTACTGCTAAAGATCGCACAAAAATTTATATCAAAACCTTATAGGAGGGAAAATATGGATAAGATTAGATTCATGAAAGATCACATGTTCAAAACGGATTTGTTTAAAGAAAAAGCAAAAAACCCAGTCATCTCCCAATGCCCGATTTGTCATGACGATTTGTACGTTACCAAGTTGGTTTGTGATAACTGCGGAACTGGCATTGAAGGGAAATTCACCCTTTCGAAATTCAATTACTTAGATACCGAAAAGCTCTATTTTATTGAGGTTTTTGTTAAAAACCGGGGGAATATCAAAGCTATCGAAAAAGAAATGAATATTTCGTATCCAACTGTCAAAAAATTACTTGATGAAGTTATCAGTGGGTTGGGATATAATCCGGATCAGGCTAATCCACCGGAAGAGCCAACTGAATCGACTGATTCGACTTCGGATATCCCGAAAATGACAAAGCTCGAAATCATCGAAAAACTACAAAAAGGAGAAATCACGGTCCTTGAAGCCGCAGAACTCCTAAAGAAAAACAAATAGGAGGAAATAACGATGGCAAAAGATCAATTAAAAGAAGAAAGAATGAAAATATTGGAATTATTAGCAAAAGGCACTATTTCTGCAGAAGATGCTGAAAAACTATTATCGGCAATGGGTGATAATGAAAAAACCGAGGGAAGCGTCGTCCTTGGTAAAAAAATGCCTTTTAGAATGTTAAAGATTTATGTTGATTCAGCAGATGGAGATGTCGTCAAAATTGAGATTCCGATTGAATTTGCCAAGCTACTAAAATCAGGGAAATTTAATATTGATCAATTAGGAGATATGGATATTGACATTGATGATCTTATTTCAATGATCAACTCCGGAGCGGTTGGAGAACTAATCAACGTAAAATCGGCGGACGGAGATGTGGTGCGGATTGCTGTTGAATAAACTTCGTCCTTGCCCCTGTATAGAACATGGAATCGACGCCAGCCAAACAAATCCGCGTATTTCGAAATCGCAACTTCAGTTTGCTGTTCTGGGGAATCTTGGTTTCGAACGTGGCACATATTCTATTCAGTTTTGCGATCAGTTTTCATATCTTGAAGACCGCGTCAGTTGCCTACGGTGAAGGCAACGCGACTTTAATCCAAGCTGGATATCTTGCATTAAACGGCATTATCCTGTTGGTCTTGACGCCGCTTGGCGGCGTCTTGGCCGACAAATGGAACAAAGCCAAAATCATGTACACTACAGACTTCATTCGTGGATTTACTATTTTAGGAACAGGGATCTTTACCGTCATCAATTCAAGTGCTTTCGGAGATCTTATCGGATTGTTTGTGATGAACGTGATTTTGTCAATGAATGCCGGGCTTTTTTCACCGGCAAGTTCTTCCCTGTTAAGATTTATAGTTACTGATGACGAACTCATGAAAGCATCCTCATATTTACAGGGTTCGAACAGTTTTCAATCAATCGTGGGCGTGCTCCTGGGTGGCATTTTTTATGCCAGCGTCGATATTTTGTGGATTTTTGTCATCAACGGAGTGGCATACATAATTTCGGCTATTACCGAAATGTTCATTCGGTATGAACACAAATTATCTGAGGAGAAAATTACCATTAAACAGGTTATTCGAGATACCGGTGAGGGATTAAAATATTTGTATAAACAAAAAGCTGTGTTCTTTATTATGATTATGGCCCTGTTTCTTAATTTTTTCTTTAATCCCGTTTTTGCGGTTGGGTTACCTAACTTTATTGAATTTGGATTAGCGGCCGAACCAGTTTATTTACTCGACAGCATCTTTTCTCCGACTGGGTGGATGTCAGTTATCGATATTGCTTTCTCGGTTTCGGCAATTATTATGTCACTTATTCTTTCCGCCAGACCGCCCAAAGATAAGCTAGGTAATGATTTGAAATGGGCACTTTTCTGGTGTATGATTCCGATTGTAATTATTGCAATCAACATGATTGGTTATTACCAAGGATTGATTCCAATCAATACGGTTTTAATTATTATGGTCATCTCCATGTTTGGCTTGGGTCTGGCAAACGTTGCGATTAACGTGCCCTTAAATGTAGTTATGGCCAAACGCATCGATCGGTCAATGCTAGGAAAAGTATCATCAGTAATGAGTGTGTTATCAATGGGATTAATTCCCTTCTCTGCGCTTTTAGGCGGAGTCGTTATTGCTCAATTGTCAGCCAGTGTTTTATATGGTGTTTGTGCAGTAGGGACAATTCTTGTCACAAGCATATTTATGATAAGCAAACGAGTAAACGAGATATAAGCATTATAAAAAAGACGAATGCATGGCATTGGTCTTTTTTGTCGGCTTATGGGGTTTTATTTAAACCAAATCGCTCTTACATCTTTTCCATAATTATGGTATAATGATTAAGAACAGAGTGTTTATTGGAGGATTTTATGAAATCCATCAGGGAACTGTACAAAACCGGGTATGGCCCATCGAGTTCGCACACTATGGGACCCCAAAAGGCTTGCTCGTTGTTTAAAAAGACGTATTCTGATGCCATTCATTTCAAAGTAATCCTCTATGGTTCTCTGGCAATGACTGGGAAAGGTCATTTGACTGACCGAGCCATTGAAGATACTTTAATTGATGTTCAAGTCGTTTTTGATTTTAAAACCGTAATGAAACATCCAAACACGATGGATATCTATGGGTTTTCCCTTGAAGGGAAAACGTTTTTTTGGCGGGTGTATAGCATCGGTGGTGGAGCGATTCAAATTGATAATGAAGGCGAATTCAAAACTTTAGAAATTTATCCACACCATAATTTCGAAGAAATAAAAGCCTATTGTCAACTTAACAATTTACGGTTATTTCAATATGTCGAACGTTTCGAAGGATTGGAAATTTGGGATTTTTTTGATCGAGTTTATGAGACCATGAATGATGTAATCCAACGAGGATTATCAGAAACCGGATTACTACCAGGCGAGTTAAAAGTCCAAAGGAAAGCTAAACAATTAATTTCCAGTGGCAATGCTAATGAACCGGCTGAGTTAGCCGAGAGCCGGATCGTTAGTGCCTATGCATTCGCAGCTGCTGAAGAGAACGCGGCGGGGCATTTAATGGTTACAGCACCGACTTGTGGATCATCGGGAGTAATCCCCGCGGTCATGCGTTATCTTGAAGAAAAACATCACCTTACCAAAACTCAGTGTTTAGAAGGTC
>JAQWBC010000175.1 GCA_028707415.1 Candidatus Izemoplasmatales bacterium | reverse complement strand
AAACAATAAAATATTGATTTATATCACCGATACGGGTTATTATCCGCTTACTGCTTTTGATGCGATTCGCAATGCTGAAACTTATATTATCGAAGCCAACCATGATCCGGAAATGTTACTTGACTCAAACCGTCCATGGCCGTTGAAACGGCGGATTCTAGATGATGAAGGTCATTTATCTAACGAAGATTCAGCATTTTTGATGGCTAATGTCGTTGGCAATAAAACGCGTAAAATTGTGCTAGCACAACTGTCTCAAGAATGTAATACTTTTACTAAAGCATTGGAAAAATATCAAGAAGTGTTTCAAAAACAGGGCTTGTTTTTCGCTGATTATCACGTTGAATGTGCTCATCAAGACCAACCTTTGAAGGAGATTGAAATATGAACCATGAGGAGATTGTAATAAATTACCTGGCTGAATATCTACACATAAATATGGAATCGATTAGAATTATTGATCGTTTAAAGGGAGGAATGTCTAATTCCAATTATGTTGTCAAAGCGATGAATAAATTCTACACTTTTCGGATTCCCGGCAAAAACGCATCTGTTTTTGTCAACCGGACTATCGAAGGTGATATCCTATCTTTGATAGCACCATTAGGGATTGATGGCAACTTGCTTTTGCATTTAAATCAGGTAACGGGATATAAAATTAGTAAGTACATCGCTGGAACGCCACTGATGATTGATAACCCGGCTATTTATTACGAAGCAGTTTCAGATATTTTACATCGGCTTCATAATTCGGGATTGGTTGCCCAAAATGATTATGCACCCTTTATTCGTTTAAAATATTTTGAGGAATTAGTTGAACAAGCCGGTATTTCTCATCTTGATTCTTATTATGATATCCGCGATCGCTTTTTAAAATTTAAAGCTTTTTTATCCGAGTGGTCAACAATGCTTTGTCATAACGATTCGCAACCATCAAATTTCATTGTTACCCCTGAAGGTAGGCTATTGCTAGTGGATTGGGAATTTGGTGGTAATAATGATCCGCTTTATGACATCGCTTGTTATGGAAATAATGATTTCCAATACGCAATCGGATTGCTACCAGTATATCTAAACCGCGAACCACGAAAAGAAGAATGGTTGCGCTTATATTTATGGCGGGTTTTTCAATGTTTACAGTGGCATAATGTCGCCTTATATAAAGAAGCAATTGGGTTGTCGGATGAACTGCATCTTAACTTTAAACTGATTGCGGAAGCTTATATTGACAAGGCTAATTATTTGTTCGATGAAGCTAAAAAATGGCAATGAAAACGTTCACACGGGGAAATGTTTGTCATTACCTTGGGTTTGCGGTATAATACTACATTGGATTATTACTTTATATTTAATTAATACAATATATATCTTTAGGGAGGTTGCTTTATGAAAATGAAAAAAGAATATCAATCAATGGATGGTAATCAAGCGGCAGCTTATTGCGCCTATGCGTTCACAGAAGTTGCAGGAATCTATCCGATAACGCCATCAACGCCAATGCCTGAGTATACCGATGCTTGGGCAGCACAAGGAAAGAAAAACTTATTTGGTATGCCAGTAAAGCTAGTGGAAATGCAATCTGAGGCCGGAGCAGCCGGAACTGTTCACGGGTCTTTAGTTTCGGGAGCTTTAACAACCACCTTTACGGCTTCCCAAGGTTTATTGCTTAAAATTCCGAATATGTATAAAATTGCCGGCGAATTATTACCGGGAGTCATTCATGTGGCAGCACGGTCAATTGCTTCTCATGCCCTCTCGATTTTCGGCGATCATCAAGATGTCATGGCAGTTCGTCAAACCGGTTTCGCCATGCTCGCAAGCGGTTCCGTTCAAGAGACAATGGACTTGGCTGGTATTGCTCATTTGGCCGCAATCAAATCAAGCGTACCGTTTCTCCATTTTTTCGATGGTTTTCGCACCAGTAGCGAAGTGACAAAAGTCGAAGTAATGGATTATGCAGTTTTCGATCGGTTAGTCGATCGTGAAGCTATTAAAACATTTCGAGCTAGAGCTTTGAATTCGGGCAATCCGAAAATAATGGGTACCGCTCAAAATGATGATGTTTATTTCCAAGCCCGTGAAGTATCTCAAAAATACTACAAAGCCGTTCCCGACATTGTTGCTAACTATATGGCACAGATTTCGGAAGTAACCGGTCGAGATTATCATCCCTTCTCATATTATGGGGCTAAAGATGCCGAAAATATTATCATTGCCATGGGATCTTTCACAGAAGCAATTCGTGAGGTTATCGACTATAAGCTGTCTTTAGGTGAAAAAGTCGGATTATTAGCTGTTCACCTCTACCGTCCATTTTCGGATAAATATTTCTTTGAGGCGATGCCTAAAACCGTCAAACGTATTGCGGTTCTTGACCGCACCATCGAACCGGGTGCCCTCGGAGAGCCACTGTACTTGGATGTTAAAGCGATTTATTACAATCAAGAAAACGCACCAATTATTATTGGCGGTCGATATGGGCTTTCGAGTAAAGATTCCACACCGGCGCAGGTGTTTGCAGTATTTGATAATCTTGCGGGGGCTTTAAAAGACCATTTTACTATTGGTATCATTGATGATGTAAATTTTAGTTCTTTACCGATAAACGAATATCCAGATGTTGCCGATCAGAACACTACAGAATTGCTTTTCTTCGGATTAGGATCTGATGGAACAGTCGGAGCGGTTAAAAATATATCGAAGATTATCGGCGATTATACCGACCTATATGGACAAGCATATGCTTCATATGATTCAAAAAAATCCGGTGGTGTCACCAGAATGCATCTTCGTTTTGGGAAAAACCCGATTCGTTCAACCTATTTAGTGAGCAACCCCCACTTTGTTTCTTGTTCCCAAGAATCATATTTGACAAAATTTAATTTGATTGCCGGAATCAGGAAAAACGGAATCTTTCTTTTAAACACGACTGTTGATGCAAATCAAGTTGCAAGCATTCTTCCTAATGAAGTAAAACGC
>JAQWBC010000174.1 GCA_028707415.1 Candidatus Izemoplasmatales bacterium | reverse complement strand
TACCGAGACGTCTTTAATATCGCCGAAAGCATAACCGAATAAACCGTTAAAACTGTGGTTTTCGGTAATTTGAAAATTACTAATCGTGTACCCATCGCCATCGAAGGTGCCTAAATAGGGAGCGAGGCTCGTTCCAATGGGAGTCCATTCACTGTCGCCTAAATCGATATTTGCGGTCAAGATGTAGTTTTTATTCATCTCAAGCGATGCTAATTCAGTCGCATTGGCAATCGGGTAGATTGCCGGATCGATATTAGTGGAGGTCGAATCGATGGTGGTAATGACGGTTGTTTGGTTGTCACACCCGACCATAACGATTCCTAAAATCAAGCAAGTAAAAGCAATCATAATTTTTTTCATATGCCATCTCTCATTCTAATTCATATCACTATTTTATTATCAATAAGTGGCGCTTGTGTGAAGTTTAAAACAAGGTTTGTTGGATAATCTTGGCTTTCTCATCATCGTCATCTTCAGCTTCTTTAGTAGATGCGTTAATATTGATGATTTTTTCGAGTGCATCCATAACATCATCGGCTTCGCTATGATCATCATCGTTTTGAAGTTCTTCGCCATCTTCGTTTTCAAAAAATCCCGTTTCCGCTTTTTTATCTTTCGCGAGTTTTTTTAATATCATTTCGATTGTGGCTTTATCCAGTTCATCCACAAGGAATCTGAGGATTGATGCTTCTTTTTCCATCAGGGGAATCCCATGTTCATATTTGTCAGGTTTCAACTCGGAAGCCGGTATTAATGTTGCTGATTTGTCGGTAATAATTCTTAAAGTTAGATATTCTTTCAAGCGAAAGATATTAGCAGAAAAAATGCCGATAAACTGGTATGGATTAGTTTTAACGCTTTTTAGGATCATTTTACCTTTTGCCGGGCGGTGTCCGTTTTCAATGGCTTGTCCGAATTCGCGCTTCAAACCGCCACGGTTAGTCAAGAAAAGGATTTCATCTTTAGAAATACTCGAAATACAGCAAGCGCCGATAAGCGTGTCATCGCGGAGATTAATTGCTTTAACACCGCGAGCGGAGGCGGACAAAATCGGTACTTCCGCAATTAAATATTTAAGAACATAACCGTTGCGAGTCGCAACAATGATATGCGTATCGTAATCAGCTACTAAATCGACTGCCGCCAACGAATTGCGAACCGTTCCGGGAATCGCTTGATAGGTCTTACTGACACGGGAGGGAATCAAGTCTTTGAGCAAGACTTGCTTAATCAAGCCTTCGGCGGTCGCCAATAACACTAATCGATTATCAAATTCATCGATGACGAGGAAGTCAAACACGGTTTCGACCTCGGATAATGTGACAAACGATCCGATGTACTCGCCGATTTCTTTCCATTTTTTATCAGGAATTTTATAGACCGGTAAGTAAATATAATTCCCGAGATTAGTAAAGATGAGAATGGTTTCCTTTGTGTTAATCTCAACTTGTTTTAAGATGCAGTCCCCACTCTTCAAACCAATTTCTCCATTTGTCGCTTGAACTGATTTTAACGATGAACGTTTTAAATAACCATCGCGAGTCATCGCAACGACGACGTTCTCATGTTCGATTAAATCCGTTTCGGAAATCGCGACTTTTTCAATGTTTTCCATGATTACAGTTCGTCGTGGTTGGGGACTCTTTTCGGAAAATTGTTCTAATTCCTTTTTGATTACGTTTTGGAGTTCGGCTTCATTTTTAAGAATTCTTTGAAGGGCATTAATTAGCCGCGATAGATCAGAAGCTTCGGTTCGCATTTCTTCTACGTCTGTCGTCGATAACCGATATAATTGTAAGGTAACAATCGCTTCGGCCTGAACCTCACTGAATTCAAATCGGGTGATCAGTTCATCAATTGCTGAACGTTTCCCTTGCGAATGGCGAATGCAATCAATGACGGAATCGAGAATATCGACCATTTTTAAGAAACCTTCAACGATGTGTTTGCGTTTTTCCGCCTTTTGCAATTCAAAATTGGATCGATTACGAATTACTTCCTTCTGATGAAGAATGTAACTATCCAAAACCTCAGGCAACCCCATCTGTTTGGGACTGCGATTGTCAATCGCCACCATATTATAATTAAATGATAACGACAAATCGGTATTCTTCATAAGATAAGCTAAAATTACTTCGGAAGCCATCTCTTTTTTCTTGTCAATGACAATTCGTAACCCGTCACGATCAGACTCATCACGAACTTCAAGAATGCCATCAATTTTTTTATTGACACGAATCTCGTCAATCTTCCGAACCAGTTCGGCTTTATTCACTTCATAAGGGATTTCCGTGACGATTAGAGCTGTGTCCGAAATCGTCACTTTACTTTTCATAATGATTCGTCCGCGACCGGTTTTGAAAGCGCGGCGAATTTCATCGATTCCTTCGACGATCCCTCCGGTCGGAAAATCGGGGCCTTTCATGAAGGCCATCAAATCCTCGACACTGGCTTGGGGGTTATCAATCCGATAAATTGTCGCAGCAATCACTTCGTTAAGATTGTGCGGAGGTATATTCGTCGCGTACCCGGTAGCCATTCCCATGGCCCCGTTAATAAGTAAATTCGGGCATTTTGCTGGCAAAACGACCGGTTCATATTCTTCATCGTCAAAATTTGGCACGAAATTAACCGTCTTTTTGTCAATATCTGCTAACAATGCTTCAGCATAGGGTGTTAACCTAGCTTCTGTGTAACGCATCGCCGCGGCGGAATCGCCATCCATTGAACCATTATTGCCATGCATATCAATAAGAATTGAGCCATTTTTCCAGTTTTGTGACATTCTAACCATCGCATCATAGACCGATGAATCGCCATGTGGATGGTATTTACCGATGACTTCGCCAACGATTCGTGCTGATTTTTTGTAGGGTTTATCCGAACCCATCCCTAATTGATTCATCGCAAACAAAATCCGGCGTTGAACCGGTTTTAAACCGTCACGAACGTCAGGCAAGGCACGATCTTGGATAATATATTTTGAATAGCGACCA
>JAQWBC010000173.1 GCA_028707415.1 Candidatus Izemoplasmatales bacterium | reverse complement strand
AAGTAAATATCAATTCCATGATCTCTTGCAAAAGCCAGTTGGGCTTGGTGATGTTTTCCCGCACTAGTGTATTCGGTCTCTTGTACAATAATAATCTCGTCATCTTTCATTTCCTGAGCAAGTGAAAACGCAGCCGCAAGGGCAACATTTCCCGCGGGACCCCGTTCAATTCCTTCCAAAGCAACTAATGTCTCGGTGATAAAGAATACCTCACCTTGATTAACGGTGACATATCGATCGATATATCGTAAAGGCCGAGCGGCGGAACGTGGAACATCACTGCGGTCGGGGTTAGTCATAAACGGCATACCAAAGCCGGTATGACCGGTAGTAAACGATTTACGATTAAAATCATGATCGGATGCCATGTGCAATCCTTTTAAATTGACGCTTGCTCCGATGATATTAATCTTTTGATTGGTTAACTTTTTTATACCTCTTGCCGTTCCTGTCAAATTACCGCCACCGGCATTAGTAATTACCACTGCAGCAGGTAACTTGCCAGTAATCGCCAGGCAGTCTTCAATCAATTCACTTCCTAAACTTTCGATACCCGAAACCCCAAACGGAGTATATAATGATGCATTGAAATATCCGGTTGATTCTAATAATGTCAAAAATGTATAAAACAGTTCTGGTCCGACGCTTAACTGCATCACTTCAGCGCCGTATGCTTCACACGCTCGTGCTTTTTCAATAATCTCCGGTTGCCCGATTCCTTGAGAATCATAACATTCTTGGACAACAATGCATTTTAAACCATATTTAGCAGCTTGCGAAGCGACTGCGGCTCCATAGTTTCCGGAAGTGGCAGCGATAACGCCTTTAAATCCCAGCTTTTTAGCATGGAAACAAGCAATCGATGCGCGGCGAGCTTTAAAACTACCGGAATCATTTTGGGCTTCATCTTTGATAAAAATCCGCGCCCCATTACCTATGGGCGCAACTTTTCTTGCTAAAGCCGTTATGTTAGGCAATTCCTTAAGCGGTGTTTGTCCAACTCCATGTGAATATTGAATCGTTTTGATTTGTTCAAGATCATAACCGGTGTCTTTCATTAATCGCTCATAATCAAAACTGATATTATCAATCTCATATTTATCGTAATCGATACCGACAGCAGCTTTCATTATCTCATTTTTACGATTAATAACTGCTTCATATGAATTATCATTTTTCATTGGTCATCACCTCCAAAAAGAGAAGTTTTGACCATTTTGTCGATTTCCAGAATTTCCGGAATGAAAGTCCCATAATTATGCATGTAACTGGGATTGACAGCAATCAGTGTTCCTTCGATAATCCGACCGGTGATTGTAATAATTTTGACAACATCACCCATCTTGGCATCATTCATCAGAAAGCCTTTATCCCACATTTCAAACGGAACTTTTTTTGTATCTGGAGGTAAACTTCCCGTCCGTTCTTCCGGAAGTAACAATATTTTATGGATTTGAACCCATGAATTCTTTAAAATCATTCACAATCATCTCCATCAATCATGTCGCGAACATCGCCCATAATCGCTCGGGGTACGGGTAAATCAATCATTGTTTTTAGACCGGGTTTTGCATTAATAACATGGGGTATCATATTGACACAGATGGCAATCGTGCCAATCCCGCCGTCGATTTCCGGTGTAATCGCCATTGACACTTTTGGGTTACCGGTAATGTTGATATAATCACCAGTATCCACTCCGGCTAATTTTGGCTCGATTTGTTGTGGATGTGACATATTAATTATCAATTTTTGGTTTTGATACCCTTGAGCCGTCATATTAATTCCCGCGACGTGACCGCTTTTTGCAAACCCATATGGTGATTTACGATCAATGTTGGTGATGATTGGCTGCATCTGTTGTTCAAATTTGTCAAGTTTCCAACCGATGGCGGCAGACATCATTCCCGATGATTCGCGAAATCCAACATGTCCCGCAATTTCACCATTTTTTAATTTTTCAGTAAACGCTTCAATACTCAGTCCCACACCTTGTTCTACCATAACAGTCTCGCCAAAAGGAGAGAGGCTATTAATCCGGGAAACGTCGATTTTCTCAACGTTCTCCATTACTCCTGTTAACATGATAACCAGTAAATCCATCATCATTCCTGGGTTAATTCCAGTACCTAAAATTGTTACGCCATTGGCCTTAGCAATCTTATCCATTTCTTTAGATAAAACCGGTTGGTTCACATAAGGATAAGCCATTTCTTCGGCCGTCGAGATTACATTTACATGTTGTTCTAACAACCATTTTATTTTTGGAAAGGCCTTGGCAGTAAAAGAATCGGTAGCGAGGATAACCAAATCGCAAGAAGCTTTGGATACAACTTCCGCAATGTCGGCTTTAACAATGACATCAGGACGATCCATCTGGTTGCTACCAAGAATAGAATAAATATTTTTCCCGATATAGTTGGGGTTGCGATCACAAACGCCAACGATTTCCATACCGGTTTTATTGAGGATCATTTTCGCCATTCCCGAACCCATAGCTCCGAAACCCCAAATGACAATTTTTATATTATTTCTTCTCATGATTTTCCCCTCGTAATATTATTATTGGTCTTGTAAAGTCGCAAGCATTACCGCTTTGATGGTATGTAACCGGTTTTCGGCCTCATCAAAAACGACAGATTGCGGTGACTCGAACACTTCTTCAGTTACTTCGAGGCCGTTTTTGCCGAATCGCTCAAATATCGATTTGCCAACTTGAGTCTCGATATTATGAAAAGCCGGAAGACAATGCAAAAAGATTGCGGTTTTTTTTGCATATGACATTGCTTTAGCATTTACTTGATATGGCGATAACTTAGCAATTCTTTCTTCCCATACATTATCCGGTTCACCCATGGAGACCCAGACATCGGTATATACCGCATCGACGTCTTTAAGTCCGAGTTCTACTGATTCTGTCAAAGTAATTTTTGCGCCGGTCGTTTTCGCTATTTCTTCGCAAATATTGACCAATTTTTCATCTGGCCACAAAGCTTTAGGAGCTACAGCTCGAAAATCAAGACCCATTTT
>JAQWBC010000172.1 GCA_028707415.1 Candidatus Izemoplasmatales bacterium | reverse complement strand
ATCAGTTTTCCTAATTGGTAAAGAAACGGTAAAGAAAACATCGCGGTTCTCTCTTCCGGATAGAAAGATGAAAAAAATCGACAAACTCACGTAAAAGAAACTAACATATCCGGGATAACTCGGAATTAGAAGCATGAGTCCAAGTGATAGAAAAAGATAAGTCGTAGGGTGGGTAGCTAATTTAAATTCTTTATATAGGAGGTTTTTCATTTTATTATCCCCTTTCAATATGAACCATGATTGCTTCTAAATCAGCTGATTCAACTTCAATTCCTTCCGCAACTGGCAAGTATCGTGTTCGAATCAAAGCTTCGAAACCGAATTTATGCTTTCTTACGCCGATTAGTTTTTCTGTAAGTTCCGAAGTTAGTTTATCAATTGGTCCTTGAACAAGACGATATTCATCCAAAAATAAGTCTTTTTCGGTACTAGCAATTATTTCTCCATCTTTTATATATGTAATATAGTCAGCACATTTTTCCAAATCAGAAGTGATATGGGTCGAAAAAAGAATGCTATGCTCACCATCTTCGATTAAATCTTGAAATAAACATAATAAATCATCTCTTGATACGGGATCAAGACCACTCGTCGGTTCATCAAGTATTAGCAATTGCGCATTATGCGAAAGTGCCAAGGCCAAAGAATACTTTACCCTCATCCCCGCAGACAATTCATCAATCCGCTTTTCAGGATCTAAATCAAATCTTTTTAACAAACTTAGGTGTTTTTCGTCATCCCATTCGGGAAAAAAACGTTTAGTGACATCCGTAATTATTTTAAGTTTTTTCTTAGGATAATAATCTACTCCACCAAGAACAAAACCTATCTTTTGTTTACAATAAAACTCATTTTCAGCAAAATCCTTTCCCAAAATAGTGACTTTTCCGCTTTTTGGATGAACAAGTCTCATAATTGATTTGAGTGTCGTCGTTTTTCCGGCGCCGTTTCGCCCGATAAAACCCATTATATAGCCTTGTTCTAATGTAAAAGAAACATTTTTTAAGTCAAATTTTTCGTAGCTTTTACATAAATCTACAACCGAAAGAATTTCCATACATAAATCCCCCTCGATACTGTGTATATCGTCTATACACAGTATATCACTGATGATTTTGAATATCAAGAAAAAAACACGTTCGTTTACGTGTTTTTTCATATCGATATCATTCACATTATTTATAAGTAAGTTGAATCATTGGGAAAGTTTTTCCATTTTCCGCCATTTAAACGATGCATCTCTTCGACAATATGCAGCCACTTTCCAGTCACTTCGCAATCTGGGAAAAATTCGTAATATTCTCCATCAATATACGTGGTAAAAAAACTAACATCCGTACACATGCCAAACGTTGGCAATAAATCTGTTGGCATATCTAAAGAAAATGGTACATTATTTTTTGTTCCACGGTAATGCAGCCCTTTGCGGTTAAATGAAAGAATGCCTTCACCGACAATCTCCGAGGTTTTCAAATCCTTTAAATATTCAAGTTTTGGCAACATTCCCAGTTTTATGTGTTCTCGAATCTCAAAATGATCATCTTGAATTGCTTTATAGGCATTGCGACGTTCAATATCAAACCATTCCGTTTGGGTTTTAGGTATTACACACGTATCATCGAGCGGAATAAGATCATAGTATTCGTTGATACGCGCTCCATTTCCGCATTTTGAACACTGAATAACATCACCAACACCCTTCATGGTAAACTCCGAGCCACATTTTGGACATAAGTATAATAGATGATGCAAATTTTTTGCCATCTCGCCGTGTCCGTTAAAACTTACTCTGGCTGTCTTGTTCCACTCGTAATCATCATGATGAATCTTTTGATCGATAGTCGTTTGAATTTCCGCTTCGTTCATGTTTTCCAAATCAGCAGGTGTGAACATCTGGTCAACAACGACTTCGACCTTTCCGGGACGATCATCGAGACAATATTTAGTATTAGTCAGATACCCCCCCGAAATCATCGTGTAATAAACAGGTAACTTAAAGTGTTTTAATAATTTTCCGGTACCGATTGCTGAAGGCTGATTATGCCCGGAAATCGAACTCATGCCTTCCGGAAAAACAATTACATTTCCCCCCGAACGAAGGACTCGAGCTATTTCTTTTATCGTGTAAATCTCTGGAGTAAAGTTTTTCTTGGGAATAACCTGTAACAATCGAAAAACGCCAGCTAAATGACTACGGAAAAACTCATTGTATCCAGCCACATAATTCAATCGGTGTGGTAAAAAAGCAATACCCGTATATAAGTAATCAACTCGTGAAGCATGGTTTGATACGACGATGAATGGCTTTTTAAGTTTCTTAACGTCGATTTTATATTCAAAATGAACGCGATATTTTTTTACAAAAAGCATTTTCCAAATCCCAGCAAGTAACAAATAGATGAGCGTCGGCGGACGTTTGATTTTACGTTGAATCAATTTTTCCTGAAGCGTTAGCGTCGTTTTTGTTTGCATTTTAATCAACTATCTCCTATATATATAGCTTGAATGTATTTTAAAAATTATTATAGCAGATTTTTTACAAAAATGCCACAAATATATAGGTAACAGTACATAGCAGTAATAAAGTAAAAATCAATTTCGTAATTAATTAATAAATATCCTTGACAGTTCACCTCATCTATAATACAATGTATAGTAGCAAACAAAGCGATATACATTTTTAAATAAATGCTCATTTGGAGGTTTCGAAATGATTAAGCAAATAAAAAAAATCGTAATTGTAACCGGAGCTACTTCGGGAATTGGTTATGCCACCGTCATTAAATTGCTTGAACATGGTTATTCTGTAATTGCCGTTGGTAGCAAACTTGAAAGTTGTCAAAAAGCCCGGGAAGGAATCAACATCCCAACACCAATGATTAAGTTTTTTCATGCCAATTTGGCTAATCAGCAAGAGGTCACTGATCTTGCATCCGATATCAAGAAATATGTCCAGTCACAAACAGATTCTCAATTATATTGTTTAATAAATAATGCTGGAGGCGTCAGAGACTGCTATATGACGACAGCTGAGGGTTATGAATACCAATTTGC
>JAQWBC010000171.1 GCA_028707415.1 Candidatus Izemoplasmatales bacterium | reverse complement strand
CAACCGGTCCAAAGATCCGGGTCCCTTTCGGACTGAGGTCATCTTTAATAATAACGGCGGCATTGTCATCGAATTTTATATAAGATCCATCAGCGCGATGAACTCCGCTTTTGGTTCTGACGATGACAGCTTTGACGACTTCACTTTTCTTGACGAGGCCGTTCGGAGTGGCAAGTTTGACGGTTGCGATGATGACATCCCCGATATTAGCATAGCGACGGCTGGTTCCGCCCATGACCTTGATAGTCAAAATTTCCCGGGCTCCCGTGTTATCGGCTATTTTTAATCTGGTTTCTTGTTGGATCATTGTCAGTTCCTCCCTTCAGCTCTCATTGTTTATTGGCTTCTTGGTTGACGATTTCGACTAAGCGGAACCGTTTCAAGTGGGAAATCGGACGGCATTCCATTATTTTGACGACATCGCCGATTTTGGCCTGGTTCAATTCGTCGTGAGCCGTAAATTTTTTCGACGAAATGACGCGTTTGTTATAAATAGCATGTTTTTTATATGTTGTCACTCGGACTGTGATCGTCTTATCGCACTTATCGGAGACGACGGTACCGGTGAACACTCTTTGATTGTTTTCCATAGTATCCTCCCTACTACTCGACTTCTCGTTCGGTAAGAATAGTCTTCATACGAGCGATGGTTTTTCTAACGGTGCTGAGACGGGCAGTGTTTTCTAAATGACCAGTTGCTTGTTTAACCCGCAAATCAAACATTTCTTTCTTTAAGTTATCAATTTCGGTTAAAATGGCAGCGGTTTCCATTTTTCGGATTTCACTAACGTGCAGCATTAGAATCACCACTTTCTTTCATAACAAACTTGGTCTTGATTGGCAGTTTATATGATGCCAGTCGGAAAGCTTCACGTGCAATCGCTTCACTTACTCCGGCAATTTCAAACAAGATCAAGCCCTCTTTTACAACGGCTACCCAATCTTCGGGAGCACCTTTACCAGATCCCATCCGGACTTCCATCGGTTTCTTGGTCTTCGCTAAATGCGGGAAGATTTTGATCCAGACTTGTCCGTCACGTTTCATATAACGCGTGATAGCAACACGGCAAGCTTCGATTTGGCGAGCGGAAACCCACGCGCCTTCAACAGCTACTAAACCGAATTGTCCAAATGCGATTTCTGATCCGCCTTTAGCGTGCCCTTCAAAACTGACACGATGCGGACGACGAAATTTAGTTCTTTTCGGCATTAACATGATTATTTTGCCTCCTTCTTGGCAGGAAGGATTTCACCTTTGTAAATCCAGACTTTGACTCCGAGCTTGCCATAAGTCGTATGAGCTTCAGCGAGCGCGTAATCAATGTCAGCACGAAGTGTGTGCAACGGAACGTTGCCTTCGTTATAGCCTTCGCTACGAGCGATTTCAGCTCCGGCCAAGCGTCCAGAAACCAAAGTTTTGCATCCTTTAGCTCCGGCTTTTAAAGCGCGTTGAATCGCCACTTTTTGCGTGCGGCGGAACGAAGCGCGGTTTTCGAGCTGAGTAGCTATGCTTTCTGCAACCAGTAATGCATCCAATTCCGGATGTTTGATTTCAACAATGTTTAAAAATATTTCTTTGTTTGATAACATTTTAAGTTTTTCAATAACGGCGACTTTTGTCACGCCGTCACGTCCGATTACCATACCAGGTTTTGCTGTATTAACGGTAATGATGACGCGAGATTTACTGCGTTCGATTTCGATTTTGGAGACACTAGCGTTCTTATACAGATCGTATAAAAGAGTGCGAATTTTTATGTCTTCAATCAATAAGTTTGCGACGTCTTTTTTGTCCGCGTACCATCTTGAGTCCCAATCGCGAATGATTCCTACACGAAGTCCTACCGGACTGACTTTTTGGCCCATAAAAATCCCTCCTATTCTCTCTCTGCCACAGTAATAAAAATGTGGCTAGTTCTCTTTAAAATCGCAAATCCACGACCTTGGGAATGCGGTTGCATTCTTTTGTATGTCTTTCCTTGCCCAACGGCAATCTCTTTAACATATAACTTGTTTTGATCCATTTGATAATTATGGTCTGCATTAGCGACGGCGGATTGAATCAACTTTTCAACAATTTCCGAAGCTCCTCTGGGTGTGCTTCTTAAAATAGCAAGGGCTTCAACGATATTTTTTCCCCGAACTAGATCGATTACCAATTTAACTTTGCGAGGAGCGATTCGTACAAAAATTACGCTTGCTTTAGCTTCCATTTATTTTTCTCCTCCTGCTTGGGCCGGTTGCGGTGCCGCAGCTACGGGTTCAGCCGCAGTCGGAGTGCCAATCGACGGTTTTCCGGAATCACCTTTGACAACCTTTTTATCTGAGTGACCACGGAAGGTTCTGGTCGGAGCGAACTCTCCCAATTTATGGCCGACCATATCTTCGGTTACATAAACAGGAATGTGTTCTTTTCCGTTATGGACGCCGAAAGTTAAGCCAACAAATTGTGGAAAAATCGTGGAACGTCTAGACCAGGTTTGAATGACCTTTTTGGAATTTGCTTTAACGGCTGTTAAAACTTTTTTCATTAAATGATCATCACAGAATGGACCTTTTTTTATTGAACGTGACATGTTGAGTTCCTCCTTCCTTACTTATCTCTGTGTCTAACGATTAATTTATCGCTAGCCAGGTGGTGTTTTCTCGTGATTTTGCCGCGGCCTTTTTTGCCCCATGGAGTCATCGGTGATGGATGTCCAACGGGTTGCTTTCCTTCGCCGCCTCCATGCGGATGGTCAACAGGATTCATAACGGATCCTCTGACGGTCGGACGAACGCCCATATGCCGCTTTCTTCCGGCCTTTCCGAGATTAACGAGTTCATAGTTTTCATTACCAACTTCACCAATTGTTGCCCGACAAACGCCTAAGATGCGTCTGACTTCACTAGAAGTCAATCTGACCAAGACGTAACGTTCTTCACGTCCCAGAATCTGAGCGCTTGTTCCCGCAGCACGAACGAGTTGTCCGCCTTTTCCGGGATATAGTTCGATGTTATGAATGACGGTACCAACGGGAATATTCTGAATCGGAAGGGAGTTTCCGATGACGATATC
>JAQWBC010000170.1 GCA_028707415.1 Candidatus Izemoplasmatales bacterium | reverse complement strand
CGATGAGTAAGCTGTTCTTAATCATTGATGCGACCATCCGTGGCAATCTAGATCGTTTGACACGGCACCGAATGCCAGGAGCGTTGCCTTATGGTGCAAAGTATCGGTTGGTTGATTTTACCTTATCAAATTGCAAAAATTCAGAGATTCATAACGTTGCCATCTTTCCATATGGCAACTACAGGTCATTGGCAGATCACATCGGCTCTGGTGATCGTTGGGATTTGAACCGTCGCAAGGACGGAATCTTTATTCTGCCACCAAAGAACATGAATGTATCCGCCGAAGATACAATCAGCTTTCAACGAATGTACGAACATCTAGAATACTTTCTTCGCAGTACTCAAGAATTTGTCATCATCACTCCCGGAAATATTGTGTGGAATGTTGATTACAATCTAATTCTGAACCATCATCTTAAAAATAATAACGACATTACTGAGGTCATCGGTAGTTCCGGCAAGCGATTAAAAACGTTCGTATTGGCGAAATCTTTATTGCTAGAATATATCTCGGGTTATGACGTGATTCCGTATCGTAACTTAACGGAAGTGTTTGATTATGCCCACAACTTGGATAAAGAACAATATATCTATGATTCTATTTGTTTCTACATTGAAACAGTTAATGATTTATATCAAGCGGACATGGCTATGCTTTCTCCGGAGATTAGACGACATTTGTTTAATCCCAAACATCCCATCTATTCCAAAGAGACGATGTCAAGTCCTTCGCGATATGGACTGGAAGCAGAGGTAAAAAACAGCGTTGTTGCGAGCGGATCAGTTATCGAGGGGACAGTTATTAATTCGATTATTGCCAGAAAAACAAGTATCGGTAAGGGTGCAAAAGTCATTAATTCGGTATTGATGAATCAATGCATCGTTGAAGAAAACGCCTATGTTGAACATGCAATTCTTGACAAAGAGACACGAGTTTTAAAAAATGCCAGTGTTAAGGGAACCCAAAATGATCTTTTCGTGACGGAAAAGAAACAAATCGTTGCAAACGATGAACAGTTAAAAGTCATTCAAATTGCAGTCGAATGTACACCATTTACTAAGACGGGCGGATTAGCCGACGTAGTCGGGGCTTTGGCTACTAATTACAGCCGCCTTGGAATCGAATCTCTGATTGTGATGCCGCTTTTCCCATCAATAAAAGAGAAATATCGAGTCTTATTTGAAAAAAAAGCGGAGGCTGTTGTCTTATATAACGAAATCAAATATAAAGTCTCTTTGTACACATATAATAAAAACAACACTATCTACGATTTTATCGAGTCCTATGATTTCTTTGACCGTGATCAGATATATGGTTATGACGATGATGGCGATCGCTTTGCATTTTTTTCCAAAGCTTGCCTAGCTTTTACCGAAATTTTCGATGTACTTCCTGATGTGGTCCATATTCATGACTGGCATTGTGGATTGGTACCAATGTTATTAAAATCTGATTCTCGTTTTGCAAATACAAAAACATTAATGACCATCCATAATATTGAATACCAAGGTGTCCATGATAGAGCGATACTAAAGCGTGTCGGAATCAAAGATTATGATATCAATTTGCCCACAATTAACTTTATGGAGATCGGGTTGGCTACCGCCACTAAGATTTCCACGGTTTCTCCGACATATCGCGAAGAACTGAAATACGAATTGTATGGCAAGAATCTTGTTGATCTCATCAATCGTCGGGACCGGGATTTATATGGGATACTCAATGGATTAAATGATGATATCGGACCGGAAAACGATCTTGTTATTCAACAAAAGTACGATTTTGAGACGTATCAAACTGGGAAACCGATTAACAAAGAAGATCTCCAAAAACGTATGAATCTTTCCATTGGTAATGACTATTTCGTCATGGGCATGGTGACGCGAATTACCGAACAAAAAGGGTTTGATATTTTGTTTAACGTCGTGGAACAGATGATGGTTAATGATAAAATTCAGTTTGTCTTGCTTGGCTCTGGAGAACAACATTACATTGACCAGTTAATCGCTTTGGAGAGCAAATTTCCAAATCGGATTAAAATGAATATCGGCTATTATTCCTCTGAACCTGGATACATCTACGCTGGTTGTGATGTCATTTTGATGCCTTCGCGATTTGAACCCTGTGGCACAAGTCAAATGATAGCTTTGAGATATGGAACCATTCCCATTGTTCGACAAACCGGCGGTTTAAACGATACGATTGAAACCTATGATGCTACAACTAAAACCGGAAATGGTTTTAAGTTCTTTAATTATAATTCCCGCGATTTTGTGTTTCAGATTAATAATGCTTTTCGCTTGTTTTCAACGCAACCGGATGATTGGTGGCATTTAATGAAAAACGCTATGGAATGCCGTTTTTCATTTGAAACATGCGCTAAAGCTTATCGAGATTTATACCGTTCAATGCTATAATAAACACAATTATTTGGAGGACAAAAATGACTACTAAACCTTTTCAATCCACGGAAACTTTTATCGCTTGCTTTCAAGAACAGTTAGCAAAAACATATTTAGTTGATCCAACGCACTCCAGCATTCGACAACGGTATAATGTTTTAGGCACACTAGTAAAAGAAGCGCTAGCATCCGATTGGATTAAAACCAATCAACAGTTAGCTTTAGGAAAACAAAAAGAAGTTTATTATTTTTCGATGGAATTTCTGATGGGTCGACTCATCACTAATAACATTAATAATCTTGGAGTCAGGAGTATTGCCGAGGCGGGTTTTTCGAAACTCGGTTTTGATTTGAACGAAGTCGAAAACTATGAACCTGATCCCGGACTCGGTAATGGCGGATTAGGACGTCTTGCGGCTTGTTATCTGGATTCGATGGCATCACTGAAAGTTGCTGGATTTGGCAATTGTATTCGATACCGTTATGGTTTGTTCCGTCAAGTCATCAAAAACGGTTATCAAGAAGAACGGCCAGACAACTGGTTATCCGACGGATATGTTTGGGAAATTCGTAAAGAAGAGGAATGTGAGGATGATCCATTTTTTGGGTCTGCGGAAATCATCAATGGTAAAGCCGTCTACCGACCTAGCGGATTTGTCAAAGC
>JAQWBC010000169.1 GCA_028707415.1 Candidatus Izemoplasmatales bacterium | reverse complement strand
ATTGGTTTGGCAATGTCAACGATATGTAACCGATTTAAGTCGGGTTCCATTTTGTTTTCCTTTAGCAAATCTGTTAATACGGCGATGGCAAAATTGGTTCCGTATATAGACGGATTCAAAGCGGAAATTATCATCGGTAAAGCCCCGATATTCTTATCATGGGCATGAGAGATAAAGACGCCCACGATATCATCTTTCCGAGACTCCAAATAACTAATATCAGGAATAATCGCATCCACTCCGAGTAAATCACCGGAAGGATGTTTTAGTCCAGCATCAAGGATGATGATTTTCTTATCAATTTCGACACAATACAGATTTTTTCCGTTTTCCCCCAGACCGCCCAAAGCAAAAAACTTGATCTGGCTCATATATTGCTCCCTTCTTGATAGCATGGAATGGTGTATGCAAAATTATTATACCGCAAAATGATCGATATGAAAATGAAAAGATTGTAAATCATGTTTTCTTTCTTGTTTTATCTCCATCTTGGTTTTTTCAAACCGAATCTTGACTAAAATCGGCATTTGTTGTGATAATATTATATCAGGTGATAAAATGATCAATTATCCAATTATACGCAAATCAATGCAAACAAAAACGGTTTCCACTTCAAATCGGGGTATGGATTTAGAAGCCGCTATCAATGAGACCAATGAGTATTACATAAATAATGATATTGCCTATATTTATAAAAAACCAATTCCCATTCAAGTGGTTAAGGTCGATTATGAACGCCGGAGCGCCGCTAGGATTTCCGAAGCTTATTATAAAGTACCGTCAACTACTGATTATAATGGCATCTATCAAGGTAAATATATTGATTTTGAAGCCAAGGAAACCAAGACAAAAACCGCTTTTCCGATGAAAAACATCCACGAGCATCAGGTAAAACACTTAGAAAACATTATTCGTCATGGCGGTATTGGTTTTGTCATTGTGGCTTTTACGGCATTAAACAAGATTTTTCTCTTAGAAGCCCATTATGTTATTGATTATTATCAACGTTCGGAAAGCGGTCGCAAATCGATAACTTATCAAGAATTTGCGACTTATGGTTACGAGATTAAAGAAAGCTATGCTAAACGCATCGACTATCTTAAAATTATTGATCAACTATATTTTCAAGGAAAATAAATAAATCGAGGTTGTCCTTTCCGTTAATCATACCGGATTGGGCAACCTCTTTTTTATTTCCGCCATGGAGACGCGGAAGATCAATTTTAAGTTTTTGGGATATAGGAAAAGAATTTACGATCGTCGTTGATTAGATGACCGACAATCAAATCGTTGATAATGAACGCCAATGAGATTGGGGACTTATTATGATCTTTTAAAAAGCCAGAAGAAATCTCACCAGCGCGAATCAATAAACTCTGATGAATTTTTTGATGTTGTTCAAAATCAGGAAAATTCAGCTTACTGGTAATCTGTTCCTCGGCAGAAAAATGATTTGCCACAAATAACATAAGGTGATCGATCTGATCAGAGATGCTTTGGGGACTAGCTCCGGAGACCGTCAGAAAGATCAGTTTATTACCAATTTCTACTAGCTCGCGATGTTGCCCGTCGATGGTTGGTTCGCCGCAATTCCATTCTTCTTTCCATTCAAGATAAATCGACGCGTTGACCGGTTTTGCCGTATCGCCAGAGCTTACTATCGTATTGCGTCCACGATCCTTGGCAACATACATGGCATCGTCAGCCCGTTTGTACCATTGATTGAAGTCTTCGTTTTTGTGACGTTCAGCAACTCCGAAACTAGCGGTGATTTTTCCCACCCGAGGATGCGGAGTATTGTTAAGAATTTCAAACATTCTTTTCGCTACATTCATTGCCTCGTCGATTTGAGTGTTGGGTAACAAAACAACAAATTCCTCGCCACCGACCCGTGAAATAACGTCGGATGAACGGAGAGTGCTTTTCAAAAAGCGTGCCGTACGCTCCAAAATTTCATCGCCAACGGGATGCCCCCAAATATCATTGACAAATTTGAAATGATCAATATCGATTGCGATCATTGAAAGGGGTACACCGTTGGTTTGCGATTTGGAGATTTCTTCGAATACTCGACCATAGAAGAAATTGCGGTTATAAAGACCAGTAAGCGGATCAATGATAGCTGCATTACGTAATGATTCTTCTTTTTTAATCATATCCGTGACATCTCTTGCGGAAGCATAAAAGAAATAGCCTTTAGGAACAGCACGCCATTCAAGGTTCTTATATGTGCCGTCTTTACATCGATAACGATTAATAAAATGAGAGATTTCTTTTTGTTCTTTAAGTTGATTCATTACTCCTAAAGTTGCTGCTATATCTTCATCGTGAATAAATGTGAAAAAGTTCTTGTTTTCCAGTTCTTCGATGCTATACCCCAATACTTCCTCGAAACGTTTGTTGACTTTCAGAAAATAACCGTCCGGGTCAGCCATGCAGAACATATCAACACTTATTTCCAAAAATGCTTCAAATTCATTTTCTAAATATACTTCAGTGGTAACATCACGGATAACACACCCGAAAAACCCGGGTTCAAGTGGAAAAATCCAAACATGCAATTTTGTTTCTGGTGTTAAATCGTCAGTTTTCTTTTCTAAATAAAACTGTTTTGAATGTGAATCATCAAATAATTGTTCCCAGAAATCTGTAGCCTGATTTTTGTAAAATAACAAATCACTTAAACGTTGGCCGATGACCATTTCTTGCGATAAATTAAACAGTTTTAGAAAAATAGCGTTTGCTTCGAGAATGGAGTGATTTTTTGTTTTACCTAAAGCATCACTCAGGACTCGAATAAGACAAAATGGCACCGGCGCCTTACCAAAAAAAGAATCAGATAGCCTTTTAATCATTCACCCACCACCGTTGCAACATCGCGTAACAAAGATAATACCGAGGATGATGATGTGGTCCCCAGTTTCATTGTAAAACATCTATATTATTTTTTCAACCGGCGCGCGTAAAAAAAAGAATAAAAAAACCTTCTGCCGGTGAATTCATTATGAGGCAGAAGGTAGATGTAATAAATTAAGCTTTATAAGTTTGTTTTCGCAGCTTTTATCCTCAACTT
>JAQWBC010000168.1 GCA_028707415.1 Candidatus Izemoplasmatales bacterium | reverse complement strand
CTTTAATAACGCCAGCATACTGTAATGCCAGCCATTGCATTCCATAACAAATACCCAAAATAGGAATTCCCAATTTGAGAATTTGTGGATCTCCAGAAAAAGCATCGATGTCATAAACTGAATGCGGTCCGCCCGACAAAACTAGCCCCTTAATATTGGGGTTTTTGTTTATCACATCAGCACTGATATCATATGGTGCTAACTCGCTATAAACACCCATCTCTCGGAAGCGCCGAATAATCAATTGATTATATTGACTGCCAAAATCCAGTACTAGAATTTGATCAACCGCCATATGTAACCTCGTCTATTTAGTGTAGTTTGGTGCTTCTTGAGTGATTTCGATGTCGTGGGGATGGCTTTCGGATAATCCGGCATTTGTAATCCGAATAAATTCAGCGGTCTTCTGTAGTTCTTCAATGGTTTTAGCACCACAGTATCCCATGCCAGAACGAATTCCCCCGCATAACTGGTAAATGGTATCACGAAGATCGCCTTTATAGGCAACCCGGCCTTCGATACCTTCCGGAACTAATTTCTTCAGTTCTTTCGCACTTTCCTGAAAATAACGATCCGATGATCCCCGTCGCATTGCCGCAAGCGATCCCATCCCGACATATGCTTTAAATTTTCGGCCTTGATAGATTACTTCTTCTCCGGGTGATTCTTTGCATCCGGCAAGTAATCCACCAAGCATTACTGTATCAGCTCCGGCAGCAATTGCTTTGACAATATCTCCCGATAATTTAATTCCCCCATCGGCAATAACCGGAATATTTTTCGTTTTAGCATAATCGGCCACATCTGCAATCGCCGTAATTTGCGGAACACCGACCCCCGCGATAACTCGAGTGGTACAGATGCTTCCGGGACCAATTCCGACCTTGATTGCATCAACTCCTGCATCAATCAAATCAACAGCTGCTTGTTTGGTGACAATGTTACCCGCAATAACTTCTAGTTTCGGATATAAATTCTTAATTGTTGAAATCATAGTAATAACGTTATTCGAATGACCATGGGCAGAATCAACACAAATGACATCCACGCCCGCTTTGACTAAGGCCGCGATTCTCATCAACGTATCGGAAGTAACGCCAACAGCGGCACCAACGCACAATCTACCGCGAATATCTTTACATGCATTCGGATATTGAATGACATTGTCAATATCCTTACTGGTAATAAGTCCTTTGAGCTTGTAATTTTCATCGACAATTGGTAGTTTTTCAATCCGATGCTTCCATAAAATCATTTTGGCTTCTTCGAGACTTGTCCCAACTTTAGCGGTGATTAACCCCTCTTTGGTCATGACTGATGAGACCGGAGTATCATCGATTTCCATATATTTTAAATCCCGGTTCGTGACAATTCCTAACAAAGTGTTTTCATCGTCAACGACTGGCAATCCACTAATTTTATATTGTTTTAAAATGGATTGTGCTTCTTTTATCGTGCTTTTAATGGATAACGTGATTGGATCAATTATCATCCCTGATTCGCTGCGTTTAACCAAATCGACTTGATGGGCTTGTTCGGCAATCGTCATGTTTTTATGAATAAAGCCGATTCCGCCCTCTCTGGCCATCCCGATTGCCATTTGGTACTCGGTAACTGTATCCATCGCCGCTGACAAAATGGGAATGTTTACCGTAATATTTTTTGTTAATTGTGTTCGTAGTGATACTTCCGAAGGTAGTATCGTCGATTTGTGAGGAACTAGTAAAACGTCATCAAAGGTTAGGGCAGTTCGTAAATCTTGTTTGATTTCCATGAAATCCCTCCTAATTTCTATATAAAAAAATACCTTCTTGTGAAAGGCATAATGTTTTCGCAAAAAACCCCAATTTCATTGGTAGTTATGCGATTATGCCGTAGTGTCCGCATTTTTGGCGCGAACGTAGAAACATCTGAACCATATCATCAAATTTATACGACTTTTCTTGTATTGTACCCCATAGTATCTTTTTTGTAAACAAAAATCCCACTTCCAGACAGCAATTTCATAAAATCAATCCGATTTCCAGTTTAAAAATAAAAAAGCCACCGCGACGGTGACTTAATTATCTTTGGAGCAAGCGAGGGGAATCGAACCCCCATCTTCAGCATGGCAAGCTGACATAATAACCGTTATACTACACCTGCAAATATTATCCTCTTTGTTTAGCAGTATGATTTTATCATACCGGATTGGCCAGTGTCAAGGAATATTTGTAAAAACCAGTGTTTATTCGCGACCTTTTAGATAAATGAAAATGACGGTTGCAGACGTGCAAAAAAATCCCCTTTTTCGCGATTACTGATTAATTTATAATTATATACATATAAAAATAAATCACTTTAATTAATCATAATTAAAAATGCAAAGCGCTGTGGATTTACACAACGCTTTAATCATAAATTATTCAGCAAATTAATGCTTGTAACCTTCAATAATGGTTTTCAATGTTTCCTTGGCGTTTCCCAGGAACATATATACGCCATTTTTTCGAGTGTATAATGGATTTTCAACTCCGGCATAACCAGGCCGTAAATCGTAGTTAAAGATGAAAATAGTTTTGCATTGATCCACATTTAAAATCGGCATTCCGTAAATTGGAGTTCCTTGTGCTTCGCGAGCAGCGGGATTTAAAACATCATTAGCCCCGATAACAATCGTTAGATCAGCGGTTTTAAAGTCATCGTTAAGGGCATCCATCTCAAATAGATCATCATAATCGACATCAGCTTCAGCTAAAAGTACGTTCATGTGTCCTGGCATTCTTCCTGCGACGGGATGAATCGCATACCGAACTTTGGCTCCGTTTTTTACTAACAAATTTGCTAGTTCTTTGACTAAATGCTGAGCTTGTGCGATTGCCATTCCGTAACCGGGAACGACAATAACGTTTTTAGCTTGATGAAGGATTGTCAATGGTTCAACTTTTTCTTCAACAATTTCGGAAACAATTTCTTTTTCCGTTTCCGGCTTGTCTTTATGAATAATTTTTTTCGATTTTCCTAAAAGAATGTCGAACAATTTCCGGTTCATGGCTCTGCACATAATTTGTGTCAGTAACAAACCCGAAGCGCCAACAATACCACCTACG
>JAQWBC010000167.1 GCA_028707415.1 Candidatus Izemoplasmatales bacterium | reverse complement strand
CGAATCAATTCGCGAATCAAAAACGATTCCGGACGATCGGTTACTTCACCATCGGGATAATATTTGGGACCCTCAGGTACTATTTTCTTAATGTCGGTTAATAACAAATCGATATTTTCTCCCGTTAAGGCCGAAACGGCATACGCACCGATAAAGGGATATGCGGCTTTATATTGATCCACGGTTTGACGTAAACGTTTGAAATCCTTTATCGCATCGAGTTTGTTAATGATTAACATGACGGGGATTTTCGATGTTTCCAGATGCTTTAATAATACATTGCTTTGATCGTTAAAATCATCATAGGCATTGACCATATACAAAACAATATCAACAGTATTTATCGTGTTGATTGCGGCTTGGGTCATGTATTCACCCAGTTTAGTTTTACCCTCGTGGATTCCGGGAGTATCAATAAAAATCAATTGTGCTTCGTCATCATTATAGATTCCGGTAATGATGTCTCTGGTTGTTTGCGGGCGCATCGATACAATTGCGACTTTCCGTTGCAAGACTTGATTTAAAAACGTCGATTTCCCGACGTTTGGTTCGCCAATGATGGTAATAAATCCCGATTTGAACATTTATAAATCCGCCTTGGTAAAACCAAATGGCAAGAGTTCTTGGTTTCGAAAGACTTTAGTTTCTCCTAAATTGTTAGCCAAAATTACTTCGGCGTCGTCTTCCATCAGTTCGCGCATTACTTGCCGACACGCTCCACAAGGTGATACGAAATACTCGTGATCGGTATAGACCAACAACCGTTTAATGTCTTGTTTACGAACACCGGTAGAATAAGCAGCGAAAAGAGCGCTTCTTTCGGCACAATTTGCCAATCCATAGGCGGCGTTTTCAATATTCGTGCCTTTGAAGATTGTCCCATTTTTCAGTTCCAGCACGGCTGAAACCGGAAAATGGGAATAAGGTGAATAACTATTTTTTAAATTCTCTTGAGCTAAAATAATTAATTTTTCCATAATAATTACCTCGATAACTTTATTTTATCCATAATTGTATTTTGCAGGGCAAACATTGTTTTTTCATCGGCTTCATTAAGATGATCATATCCGTTACAATGTAAAAATCCATGACAAGCAAGAAATCCGAGTTCACGTTCAAAAGTGTGATGATATTCAATCGCTTGTTCTTTGGCTTTATCAATCGAGATAAAAATATCTCCAAGTTCCTCTTCCATATCGGTGTTTTCAAAACTGATCACATCAGTCGGATGATTTAGATGCCGATATTGATAATTAAGCTCTTGAATCGCTTGATTATCGACTAAAATCACATTGATAAGCTTCGTTTTAGTAAGACTTAAGGTTTGGTAAGCCGCATCCATAACCATTTTAATAGTTTTTCGATAAGTGGGTGTGTGATGATCATAATTATTGACAAGATTGATTTTAAGCATTTTCGAACCTCGTCAAGATGGTCTGTACCAGTGGATGTCGAACAACATCAATCTTTTCAAACTCAATAATCTCAATATCAGGAATATCTTTAAGAATTCGAGAAGCGATGACTAATCCTGGTTCTAAATGTTTCGGTAAATCCGTTTGAGTAATATCACCGGTGACAATCATTTTAGAACCGAATCCCAAGCGAGTCAAAAACATTTTCATTTGATTAGATGTGGTGTTTTGCGCTTCATCAAGAATGACAAAAGCATTTTCCAAGGTTCTCCCGCGCATATAAGCTAGGGGGGCAATTTCAATCGTACCAGCATCAATCATTTGTTCTGTGACTTTATGACCAAGAATATCATATAAAGCGTCATAAAGTGGTCGAAGATACGGATCCAGTTTTTCTTGAAGATCTCCCGGTAAAAACCCTAAATTTTCGCCGGCTTCAATGGCAGGGCGAGTCAAAATCAGCCGTTTAGCCGATCCTTCTCGAAGTTTGGCGATGCCCAGTAAAACCCCCAAATAGGTTTTCCCGGTCCCGGCGGGACCAATAGCTAACACCACGGTGCTTTTATTGATAGCGTTGATATAGCGTTTCTGATTAATGGTTTTTGCGTAAACCGGTTTACCCGCAAACGTTTTGATGATTTCTTTGCGATTGACAAATAAATCACTAATTTTGTCATCGTCAACCAAATCGATCAAACCACTAATATAGATGATATCGCGTTCGTTAAAATTGATATTCCGGGAAACAAACATTTTCAGCAATTGGAAAATTCGCGTCAAAGTCACGATTATCGTCGCATCTTTTGTCGATACCATAATTTCATTACCCACAACATAAATATCGACGTGATAAATCTCTCCCAAGATTTTTAAATGTTTGTCATTCGTTCCTAAAAGTGCAAGCATCTCGGATAAAACGCTGAAACGGATATCAAGTTTGGTAAGATCAACCATGAAATCGGATCATCCTTTCAAATACTGCTTTTATAATATAATTATACCATATATATCGGATTGATTCTATACTCGATTGAAAGGGAGAAAAAAGCACTTCATTTTTCGTGAAGTGCCTTCTAAAGTTTATCCTCTTCGACCCTGTTGGTTTTGACGCATTTTAAGCTTTTTGGAAACGCTCGGTTTTAAATAATATTCTCTTTTTCGAGCTTCGGCTAGGGTGCCAGCACGAGATACGTCACGTTTAAAACGACGCAATGCGTCTTCGATGCTCTCGTTTTCTCTTACGACGGTTTTTGCCAATTGCCTCACCCCTTTTCTTTTCCAATAGAATTATACTGTATTTCGCCAAAATTGTAAACAAATTTTTTGCAAATATGATTTTATTTTCATTTGGATTATGGTATGATTTTAATAAGATGCAAAAGAGGTGGTTCCTTATGCGATTTGGCTTCAATATCGCCGATTTAGGTTGGCAAAATATCCTCATCATTGTCGGTGTCGCTCTTGTTCTTCTGATCATCATCGTTCTTTTCATCAATAAAGGTCAATACGCAGCTAGGTATAAAGCCTTCTATAAACGGCTCGATAAAGTGGCAACCAAAAAGTATAACTCCAATTTATTTATTGAGTATCTGCTCAATAATGAAGTAAAAGATCAGACTAATACTTTCAAATCACTAAAGGGTCGTGGCAAACGTAAAGTCATCGCTTATTTGGATTATTATGTCAAAAATCTCCCCGAACT
>JAQWBC010000166.1 GCA_028707415.1 Candidatus Izemoplasmatales bacterium | reverse complement strand
ACTTATTGTGATGTTGTCATCGTTCTTAATGATCTTTACGATGTAAATGCATTGAATCCATTTGCGATGATTTCTATTACTAATTATGTAAAAAACACCTATGGAGATGCAACAACGATCCAGATTTTTTTACATCAAGGCACCATTGAAAATGAGATTTCTCTGACATGGGAGGGTTTAATTAACCAATGGCATCAATGGCTAGTCGATACGTATGGAATGTTGATTTAACCAGAATCGATTGACGAAATATTTGTAAAAACGATTTTTTCACCATTTCCCGCTTTAAAATTATAATTTATTCTGGTATGAATGAGGTTCTATATGACGGTATGGGAATTATTAGTATCAGAAATGATTATCCAGTTGATCATCACTTCTGTGGTATTGATGGTTATCGCATTGATTTTGTACTGGCTTGGCAGAAAATATGAGTATATGCCAAAACTCTCGGATGTCTTCTATGTATCATCAAACTTTATAGCTATTTGTTCGACTTTGGTAATGTTTGCGATTGCGGCCGCTTGTTTTTTGGATGCAAGGACTCAACAAATGGCAATCTTTGGCGTAATATCTCTCGGATTATTTATTCTAACCATTAAAATCAATAAATCTCGATCATAAGCGAGTGAAGAAATGAAATGAAACCCCAGAAGGATACATGAATAAAAAATCTACTTTCTTTGTTATCTCCCACTTATAGCATCAGCCAAAAATCAAGCAAAGAAGTCGTTTGATTTCTTCATCGATTGCTTGGTTTATCACCCAAATCGTTCAAAAAAAATCGACCCGCGGATTCTCTTCCTTGGATCGGTTTTTTAACATTTTAAGACATCGGTTTATAAAAAGCATCACATCATTTCATCGAAATATGTTCGCCGAACAAATTCGACCCAAGAAGTCCAAAATAATGTTTCTGAACAACCAAAAATATTTCTGAGACTTTCGGGTGACTTAAGAAAAGCTAAAAGCCGGTCTTTCCCATATTTATTCTCAATGAACAAAATGACTGTACAAGCAATTTCATAGCCATTTTGTTGATAGAATGCTTGATATTCGGTGGGAATCCGCAACACTAAATAAGTATCGAGTTGATCCTTCTTTAAAACCATCGCTTCTTTAATCCGTTCGTGAGTTAACCAACCGGATTCATAAACAGCCATCCCCTGAACCAACCAAAAAGGAGCGTAAGGATTGAGGTAATGCATTATCAATTGAGTAAAGACGTGGCTGACAGACGTCTCTGGAGGAAAGTTCTTGAATGTTGCTTCGGGGGCAACGTGCAGAATCTCCCAAAACCAACCAGCCGTCATCCAGTCGGGTCCGTTTTCATATCCTAAAGCGGAATGCATTACTTTGAGCGAAGAATGAATATATACCATTTGTTTTTGGGTTTGTTGATAGGCAAAATCAGCAGAAATCCGGGAGTAGTTAGCTTCCAAAGCGTTGGCTAAATTAATAACAAATGCTAAACAATCACTTCCAAAAAATTGGAAGTGATTGCTTTCATAGGTAATGGTCCCGCCGTAGATCTTCGCAAAAAACGATTTTGTTTCATTTCGAACATACATCATTTCGGTAACCAACGGGTAATATAAAAATGCGTTTTTATCTTTGTGATAGCTAATCGCTTTTTTCAAAACAAGCCGTGACAAAAAAGTCTTAACAGTGGCACTGCTCCACTGGTTCGATTTCTGAACACTTGCTAAAATGTCTCGTGAACCCAAGGGAGATTTGTTTAATAAAATCCGTAAAATAATCCATTCCGCATTCGTGATTACCGGATTGTTTTCCATATTTGCCTCCAGTTTCGTTTACGCCTGTAGTCAAAATTAATCATACCCAAAACAATACTATTTGTCAATGCATTAATAAAATCTTGAATCAATACCGAATCAAGATAATAAAGATGTTAGTATATTCGAATACATCATCATTTTCTATAGCCGTTTTTAAATAATCTTCAATTAATACTCGATTTGTAATAAATAGCATATTCTTCGATTTGTTCAAATTCAGTTCACAAAGAGTCGATATAATCTGCCCATCACGAATAAAAGGAGATTCACTTATGCTAAAATTAGTCAATATTAATAAAGAATATCGGGTTGGCGATACCATCACCAAGGCATTAATCGATATCAATTTGGAATTTCGGACCAATGAGTTCGTTTCTGTTTTTGGTCAATCCGGTTGTGGAAAAACCACATTACTCAATCTGATTGGGGGATTGGATAAATATACCAGCGGTGACCTGTTTATCAACAATCAATCAACCAAAGAATTTAAGGATGGTGATTGGGATTCCTACCGGAACTCGACGATCGGTTTCGTCTTTCAAAGTTATAACCTCATCGCGCACCTTTCGGTGCTCGATAACGTGGAAATTGCTCTAACTTTATCAGGGGTTCCCGCAGCACAGCGCATTGCCAGAGCCAAACAAGTACTCATTGATGTTGGTTTGAAAGACCAAATGTTCAAACGCCCCAATCAGTTGTCCGGCGGTCAAGCCCAAAGAGTTGCAATTGCCAGAGCTTTAGTCAATGATCCTAAGATTGTTCTTGCGGATGAGCCTACTGGCGCTATCGATTCGAAAACCAGTATCCAAATCATGGAACTGATTAAAAAGATTAGCAAGGATCGTTTAGTTATCATGGTGACCCATAATGAAGAACTCGCTAATACTTATAGCGACCGAATCATCCGCTTGTTAGATGGGCAAGTTGTTGAAGATAGTGAGCCTTATACAAATAGAACGGAAACCATTAAAGTCGAAGTGAAACCGAAGAAGACCTCGATGTCATATCGGACGGCCCTTAAATCGAGTTTTAAGAATCTCATAAGCAAGAAAGCCCGGACAATCATCACCGCGATTGCCGGTAGTATCGGCATCATCGGTATCGCTTTGGTGCTTGCCATCTCCAATGGAATGACCACTTATGTCAGCGAAATGCAAAGCGATACCCTGGCTGGTTTTCCCCTTTCCATCAATCAAACCGTTTCCGCTTCCCAAGTGATGCTTTCTGGATCTCAAACGCGGATAAGCGATATCACCGGCAGTCTAATCGATATTAATGATTTTCCGACCGATGAGACGATTGTCGCCTATGACTCAAGCATTAATACTAATACC
>JAQWBC010000165.1 GCA_028707415.1 Candidatus Izemoplasmatales bacterium | reverse complement strand
TTAATATGAATAACATGTCCCTCGTAATATCCGACCAATCGATCACAATACTGCCAATTACGAATACTAGTTTCCAAAGAAACGCTTTAGGCATAAGGAATGTTATAGGAAATTCCTCCGCCTTCATTGGATGTCCAACCAGCAGCGTGGATGATTTCTGCAAGCAATCTGGCATCGGGCGTACCATGACGTGCTTGAATGGGAACTCCGACAGATTCCATAACTTTTCGGCACCCTTCAACGCCATGGTTAACGGCAGGAAATCCATTGAGCATCGCCCGGTTTTGAACCGAAGATTCTTGAATTCCGCGTTCAGCTTCCACGTAGCGGTTTTGTCTGGTATAACTATCGATTGTCGAAGGCACGAAATCAGCCCCGCTCGCTTCAAGATATTGTAATAATTTGATATGCTCGGATAATACCGGCACACCTGCTCGGGGTTGAATCATCGTTTGCCCTGTGGCTTTGGCTTTAGCCATCTTAATCGCAAAATTCTTCTCATCAGGTATTTGTTTCAAAAAAGCGATTGCTCTTTCAAAATCAAGATCGGGATCGGATCCGGTCTTCCATTGAGCCAATACTTGTTTCCGTTCCATCAAAAATTCCGTTTCCGATAATTTTTTATTTTTCAGTTCCATCGTTTCATCCTTTTCCGTAGTAAAGCCATCAAAGCTTGGTAATATGTTTATTCATGATTTTTAACGCTATCAGTGGGTCAATTCTTGCCAACAATCCCATTGCCGATAAAATGTAATCTCCATCAAGCAAATATTGGGGATGCTGCGGTCTTAATTCAGAACTCATTCGAAAAACGTCGGTTGTTTGTGACAAGATTGCCACTGGATGTTTGGCTTTGATGATGGGACCACCAGTACCGATGACATACTCGACTTCAGTCAAATCTTTGCCGGTTTGGTGAAAAACCATCCCCATCGGCGAAAAAATTTCTTCCGTTTTTCCCGCATGACGAGTCATTGCTTTAAATGTACACATTTCCGCTATCAACTGGTCGACTTGTTCATCATGCTCATCAGCCGGTAGCATTGAAGGATCTTCATGCCGTTTTCGTAATTCGTTCTCGATATCAATTCTTCGAGTTTTATTAATCATGGTTATTTCTTCTTGGGAAAGCGCTTTGAGAATTCCCAAAGACGAGTATCTGATACCTAAGTCGCCTTCGACTGTACGCTTTGCAAACGGCTCTTCTAACCCACCAATGACAACATCACTGCGTTTAGTTGCTAAGCAGAGTGAATACATATCTGTAGTCGCCCCGCCGATATCAACAACAACAATGTCACCATGTCCGGGTTCGTCTAAATAGCCTTTAGAAAACAATTCACAAGCATGCAATACCGCTTCCGGAGTTGGCAAAACTACCTCGTCAATTTCAGCTTCGATTTTTTTGATGCCTTTAGCCACAATAATTTTTTTTAAAAACAATTCCCGAATGTGATTGCGAGCATCTTCTATATTGAGCTGATTAATCCGTGGCATAACATTTTCACAGATAGTTCCATCTAGCCCATACTGCACAAAAATGGCTTTTATCTCATCTTGGCAGGATTTATTTCCCGCATAGACAATTGCCGTCTTGATTCCCATTTGTCCGAGTAAATTGGCATTAAAAAGCACACATTCACTGTTGCCTCCATCGGCACCGCCGGCAAGAAGAATGATGTCAATTTTTTCATCAATGATTTTTTGAACTTCCTGAGATTTAGATGATGAGAAAAAACTAGATCAACTTTCGCTCCCGCACCTAAACAAACCCGTTTCGCAGCTTCGACTGTCATCTCTTCGACAAGACCAATCGCAGCCATTTTTAAGCCTCCAGCTGCCGAAGAACAAGCCTCGATCCGATCAAATTTGACATCGTATCCGATTGATGCTTTTAGAATAGCTAAAGCGTTATGATAACCAATACGGATGTCTTCTGAAACGGTTGTAAAATGGGCCGATGTGCCGATGATATCCCCGATTTCCGTATCAACGGCCGTGAGTTTAGTGAATGTCGATCCAAAATCGATCAACAAATATTTGGCCATCTTATTCTCCTAAATCGGTTTTAATATCAGCTAGAGATTTATCAATCGAAGTCCCCGGGGGATAGACTCGATCAAAACCCATTTGTAAGAATCGTTGTTTTACTTCGACAAAATCCTGTTTGCCGACGACAATGTTTCCGCCGACATACAAAATGATATCGCCGATTCCCGATTCAACGCATTTGTTTCGCATGCCCCGACAATCGATTTCGCCATGACCGTATAGCGATGATACCAAAATTAAATCGGCATTGGTTTCAATGGCAGCGTGGATAAAATCTTCTTGTGAGGATAATACTCCGACATTGACAACATTATATCCTGCATTTTGAAGCGTATATTCGATGATCTTATTTCCAACGGCGTGGACATCAGCGCCGATGACACCGATCACTATTGTTTTCAATTGATTCGCCCTCTTCATAGATAGTCATATTCTGGACATTCTAATTATATCATATGATATAAAAATCGGTAATAATGTTTACATGCTTTTCGGAATTTCAGAAAAGAAGGACAGTACGTCCTCATTTTTTTAGAGTAGTTTTTTTTCTCCTAATCAATTCCAAAACGGCATATGATGCTACATCTTCAGCGTATTTTCCGGGACCAAAACCAGCATCATAACCAAGTTCCTTAGCTAATTCGTGAGTAATTCGTGCCCCGCCGCATATTAAAATAACATCATTTCGCAAATGTTCCGCTTCCAACAACTCTACCAACTCGATTAAGTTCTTGAGATGAACATCTTTTTGCGTTACCGTTTGACTGACCAATAAGACATCTGCATGACGGCGTTTTGCCTCTTGAATGAAGTCTTCGTTCTGAACCTGACTCCCCAAATTGTAGGCTTTGATTCCTGCATATCGCTCCAACCCATAATGACCGGCATAGCCTTTCATATTCATGATCGCATCAATGCCCACAGTGTGAGCATCCGTCCCTGTCGAAGCGCCGATGAAAACTAAATCGCGGTTAAATTCATCGGCAATCATTTTTTCAACGGCTTCTTTGTCAAAAGTAGGTGTAGTGATTTCCGTCACTTTTAAAACGGAAAGATCAACTTGGTGAATCACCGGCCCATAGAGAATGTAAAAACTGTAATTCTC
>JAQWBC010000164.1 GCA_028707415.1 Candidatus Izemoplasmatales bacterium | reverse complement strand
TCCGATCTCGGCCATATCGGCCCACCGATGGTAGTAAATTTGACGCTTCCATCAGAAGTAATGCTCCGTACCATCGCTCCTAAAGTATCGACATGCCCAGAAAGTCCTAGCACATAATCAGTCTTTCCTTTGATGGTAATTATTGCGTTCCCTTTTTTTGTTTTCTCAACTAATAGTCCGAATTTCTTCGCTTCTTCGGATATACGGGAAACGACGTTTTGGCAGTAGCCACTCGGAGAGGGAATGGCTAATATTTCCTTTGCAAAATCAAAGATATAATCTGTTGTTTTATCCATAATATCACCCGATTCCATTATATCATATGCCCGTTGTTCGATATTCGGATATTTACTTTAATTTTAAAAAAAAGTGTGTTAAAATATGAGTGTAATTTAAATAACAAAGGAGCTGAATATCGATGATTATCGTATTCGGCGGTGCTTTTAACCCGCCTACCATTGCTCATAAAGAGATTTATTATTATGTTCGACAACATATTGAATGTAAACAATTCGTTTATCTACCTGTAAGTAGTTTATATACCAAACGTTCTTTAGCTAGTAATCATCACCGTTTAGAAATGCTAAAATTAATGACTAAAGACCTCCCTCGTGTTAAAGTATCGACAATGGAATTCGATGATTCTGATTATCTTGGAACATATCATAGTTTGGTTCGGATTCAAGAACAAAACCCCGGTGAAATCGTTGCTTTCATTATCGGGGCAGATAACTTATCAAAACTACCCAAATGGATTAATATCAAGGGATTGTTAGTGGAGTTTAAATTTATCGTCATCAATCGTCATCAAACCGATATTCGCCAAGCGATTGAAGACGATCAACTATTACGAAATTATCACGATTCTTTTATCACCCTTCCCGATTTTCACATTGATGTTTCTTCAACGGATTTTCGCGGAACATTAGATCCAGGTTCAGTCACAAGAGAAGTGTATGATTATATAATGGTTAATCAATTATATCGAGGGTAGAAGAATGTATAAAAACGGGTTTCTTAAAGTCTGCTTGGTATCACCGGCTGTCACTGTTGGCAACCCCCATGAGAATGTCAATGAAATGTTAAAAACGCTTGAGGAGAATCCAAGTGCGGTTTGTGTATTTCCAGAACTGGGAATAACCGCATATTCATGTAACGATTTATTTATGCAAAAATCGTTACTTGACGATACAATCACTGCTTTAGATTTGTTAATCCAACATAATTCATATGCAGGGATTATTATTTGCGGAATGCCTTTTGAATACCGAGAAACAATCGTTAATGTGGCTGTTGTTATTCAAAAAAAGCGAATTCTCGGTATAGTCCCAAAATTTTATTTGCCGAATACCAAAGAATATTATGAAAAACGCTGGTTCAATTCCGGTTTCGATTTAATCGATAAACTAAAATCAGTACAAATCCTTAACCAAAATGTTCCTTTTGGCAACATCTTGTTTGAAGCAAATGAAATCAAATTTGGCATTGAAATTTGTGAAGATATGTGGGCAACAATAACACCCGGTAATTTGCTTTCAGTAAACGGAGCTAATTTAATTATTAATCTTAGTGCTTCAAACGAGACTTTAGGCAAAGAGGCGATTCGTCGTAACGCGGTTTTAGAGCATTCACGGAAGAACACCGGTGCATATGTCTATGTTTCTTCGGGACCGAGTGAATCAACAAGTGAGACTGTTTATTCGGGGCATAAAATCGTTGCGGCAAATGGAGTAATGATTGCGGAATCACAAAGCGACGATCTCGAAACTGGAATCTTGTACGCTGATCTCGACATTGAGCGCTTAAGTTACGAGCGACGCAATAATTCGTCATATCGAGAATCGATGCTTCAATACCACATTGATTATCAAGTGGTGGAATTTGATTTGCCAATCGCTGATGATTATCAGTTTGAAAAACCATTGGACACCCTACCTTTTATTCCTAAAACCGATGCCATCGCCACTTTTAATAAAATCAGTAAAATTCAAGAGTTAGCTTTGGCAAAACGGTTATCGCATTTACAACTCGATCATGTTTTAATTGGCATCTCCGGAGGATTAGACTCAGCTTTAACCCTTATCGTCGCTTGTCGGGTTTTTGATCGGTTGCATTACGATCGCAAGGGAATAATTGCTATCTCAATGCCAGGAATGGCAACTTCAACGCGGACAAAAGCCAACGCTAATAAATTGATGAATTCACTAGGTGTCACGAATTTGGAAATTGATTTAAAAAAACACGTGTCCGATCATTTAGCCCTTCTTGGCCACGACGGGAAAACCGAAGACACTACCTATGAAAACGCTCAAGCACGTGAACGAACAATGGTCCTTATGAACTTAGCAAATAAATATAATGGTATTGTTCTTGGGACCGGCGATTTGTCAGAAATAGCATTAGGATGGTCGACATACAACGGTGACCAAATGAGTATGTATAATGTCAATGCTGGGATTCCGAAAACATTGATTCGATTTATGGTCGATAGTTATGCCAATCATTTTTGTACTTTAGAAACAAAAAAATGTTTATATGACATTATCGATACGCCGATAACTCCGGAACTAAAGGCTTTACAATCAACCGAAAATATTATCGGCAAATATGAGATTAACGACTTTATCTTGTACCGTTTTTTAATGTGTGGAGATACTAAAGAGCGGATTTTATTCCTCTTAACAAAAGCCTTTACCGTTCCCGAAAAAGTATTGAATGATTACGTAAATAATTTTTTCAAACGTTTTTACGCGCAACAGTTTAAGCGGCAGGCCAGCCCCGACTCTCCGAAAGTAATGGATTTTTCTTTATCTCCGAGAAGTGATTTCAAGATGCCTTCTGATGTAAAAAGATAGGTGATTAAATGGCTAAAGTAATTATTGGATTAAGCGGAGGCGTTGATTCTAGTGTTTCCGCTTTCCTTTTGCAACAACAAGGATATGAAGTCGAAGGACTATATATGCGCAATTGGGATAGTGCTCTTAACCATGATCTTTTGGGCAATCCTGATGTCAACGATTTGGTTTGTCCACAGGAACAAGACTATCTCGATGCGGTGGCAGTTGCCACGCATTTAGGAATCAAACTTCATCGCCACGATTTTATAACGGAGTACTGGGATGATGTTTTTAAGTATTTTATCGCTGAATACAGGAAATATC
>JAQWBC010000163.1 GCA_028707415.1 Candidatus Izemoplasmatales bacterium | reverse complement strand
GGTGTCATTCCCATGGTCTTTATTCGCGCCCCCTATATTGAAGACGTCTTTGATAATACGGAGATTCTCGCTGTCGTTGACAATCATATCATCGCAGCTCGTGAGAACCAACAGCTGGTCACAGCTTTTCATCCAGAGCTTACTACTGATGACTCGGTACATCGTTATTTTGTTTCCATGTGTCAAAAAAAATAAGAAGTCCTAAGACTTCTTTTTTTAAAGGTATAGAGCAGTATATTTTTCTTTGAGGTAACGAAGATAATACTCGGGATTGAAATCTTCATTAGTGACTTCTTTAAGGATTTCTTTGGCGGTTTTGCTTGATCCATAATGATGGATTTTTTCTTTCAGCCAAGCATTGATTTTTTTTAGATTTGGTTCTTTGGTTATTGCTTCAATGTCAATATCCTTTTTCATTGTATAGTAAATTTGAGCAGCAAAAGCCGACCCAAGAGCATAAGTTGGAAAATACCCAAACATTCCGCCACTCCAGTGCACGTCCTGAAGTATTCCTTCGGTATTGTTCTTCGGTTCAATTCCCAAATATTCAATCATTAACTCGTTCCATGCCTGAGGTAAATCATCAATGGAAATTTCGTCGGAAAAAATCTTTTTCTCCAGCTCATACCGGACCATTACATGAAGTGAGTATGTCAATTCATCAGCCTCAGTCCGAATCATCGATCGTTGGACTTTATTAACCGCCATTACGATATCGTCTACTGTAACATTAGCGAACTGTTCGGGAAAAACCGCTTTTAAATCAGGAAAATGCGTATTCCAAAATTCCTGTGATCGACCGATTATATTCTCGTAAAATCGCGATTGTGACTCGTGAATTCCACAGGAAGTACCTCCTGATAACAAAGTATTATCCCATTTTTCGTCGATTTGTTGTTCATATGTGGCATGACCAAGTTCATGAATCGTGGAAAAGATTGATGAAAAAACTTGGTTTTCCCAACAGTGCGTCGTAAACCTGACATCGGCCGGTGAAGTATTCCAAGTAAACGGATGAACACTGGTTTTAATCAGTCCATGAGATTTATCAAAAGCCATGATATCCATTAACCGATTACTGAACAGCATCTGTAAATCCTTGGGATAAAAAGCATTCATGAAATTCTCGTCACGAGGTTTTTCGGCAGCAATCACTTGTTTGACAAACGGCACCAATTCCGCTTTTAACAAATCGAACAATTGATCATAGTCCTTCATGGTCATATCTTCTTCGAATTCATCAAGCAAAATATTGTAGGGATGATTATCAATGCCATAGTGTTTAATAAAAAGTTTATTATAGCGAATAATTTCCGACAGATTTGTTTTGAACGAATCATAGTCGTTGTTAGCCTTCGCATCTTCCCAAATGATTTGGGTTAAACTAAGTAATTTTTGATACTCCACATACTCTTTTTCTGGTATTTTAACAATTTTGTCCAATGCTTTTTTAGCTTTTTTGATTTCCCGTCGCGTTATATCATCCAACTCATCACTTTTGGCAAAAAGCGAATTAACCACTTCTTGATATTCGGGACTGACATATAATCGAAAAGCCTCTTGTGAAATGATGCCAAGCATCTCCGATCGTCTGGCAAATGATCCATGAGGTGCCTCAGTTTCCGAATCCCAACCAGTTACATTCAGAATATAGTTGAAAGCTTTTTGTTTGATGACTGCTTCACGAAATTTTCGAATCATTGTCTCCATGTTGATCTCCTTTGGAAAATGATATAATCTTAGTCCTTGTGCTGACGATTATGATTAATTTGGATTGTACCACTTAAGGTATTACTTTTCAAGACTCTGATTGCTTTGCTTTGATCTTGGTTACAAATATTGATATCACCGCTGACTGAAGACAGGGCAATCGATTCTGGATAAAATTCTGTCCCATCTAAATCGCCACTGACTGTTTTAAATGCTGTCATCTTCGTAATTGAGTTGTTGATTTTCACATCACCGCTGACACCATCAATTCGGAATTCATCATTAACAACAAGGTTATTTACATTCATATCACCACTGACAGTATTAATACTTAGTCTTTCGATTATACAATGATCAAGATGCAGATCACCGCTAACTAGAGACATTTTTCCGGTTTGTGCAACAATTTTTGTCACCGAAAGATCACCGCTCGTAGATGAAACCTCGATTGCTTTACTGGTAATGCTTTTAATATCGATATCACCACTGACCGAATTGTGTTTGAATTCTCCAATTTCGATTTTTTGCGGAAATACGACAATAAAATGCATGTCCCGGCTACGGAAACTAAAAAAATTGTTTGTAAAATTTGATCGTCTTTTGAAGACTAATTCCCCACTTATGAAAGACAATTCATACAGGGAAAGATCTTCATCGCCTTTATAATAGATTGTAATGGAATTGGTGTTAGCTGATTCATATGATATGTCTTCACTTACTAAACTAACAATCGTTTTCACAATTCCATTTTCAACATTCATTGTCTTCCATAATGTCATATCTCTTTTATTCCCAGTTTCCGCCTCTTCGGTCTGATTCGAGTCGGCTATGTCTTGTGCAACTTTCTCCGGTTGTCCGAATTTTTCCACAATTTCTGTTTCAGACAACCCCTCAGCCAAAGCTTCACTAATCATTTCTTCATGATCCTTCAAAATTTCTTCAATCTCTTGCTCACTAATTCTTAGTTTTAGCAATTCTTTCTTCAAACTTTCTAAGTATTTCTTCATTTTTCTTTCCTCCTTGGTTTAATATTTCGTATACTCCGCCAATAAAGCGGTCCCACTCATTACGTAATTCCATGTAGTATTTAAATCCCAAATCAGTGATTCGATAGTATTTTCGGGGTGCTCCTTGATTTGATTCTTCAAGATAAGTAGAAAAATATCCGTCGATTGTCAACCGACGTAGAATCGGATAAATGGTGTTTTCATTGACATCAAGATGACAAGAGATATTGTTTATCACCATGTATCCATACATATCTTGTCCTACAAGTTCTGATAAAACGCATAATTCAATGATTCCTCGTTTGAACTGTGAGTTCATTTTAACCCCTCCATGTCATTAATTATAACGCAGTACTGTGTGCAACACAATACAATATTACAATTATTTTATATGATTAAAAAGAAAACAAGATGGATTGTGACCCATCTTGTTTATTTTATAATGCTTCGCTAATTGATTTT
>JAQWBC010000013.1 GCA_028707415.1 Candidatus Izemoplasmatales bacterium | reverse complement strand
AGCTTCAGCTACGCTTGCCTATTATTCTACACATCAGCCCAATATCTATGTTTCTTTGACAACTACCGATAAATAAGCCAAAATGGAAGCCGTCAGATATCACAAAAGTCAATTTCCCGGCTTAGAATCGCCGGAATGGATGATGATTACCGCCTATTTGGAAATGCGAGAAAAAGCGTTCGGGTCCTTAGTTAACAGTGAATTCGCAGAAGCATTTTTTGTTATGGCACCCATTCATCAACACTGCTTTCCTGAAGTGCTAGAGTTTTAGATTCTAGAGTTTTTTGGCCGAATAAAATTCTTGACAGAGAAGTGAAAAAAAAGTATAATTAATCCGCTGTGTTGAGGTGGTATTATGAAGTGGTCTACCAACGAGTTACGCAAACTCGTCCATATCGACAATCAGTTTCAATACACTGCCGACATGAAGGCCTTCATCGACGATAAGTACATTGATTTGGTTGATATCTCTTTGGTGGCCATAAAGGGCAATTTTCAAGTTGTTGAAGACTTGGATCAGTATGTCTTCGGTGTTGAAGTGGAGTGTACATTAACAATGTTATGTGCAATCACTCTGAATGAAGTGGAAGTGCCATTGCATTTTACAACGGATTTGGTATTCGGTCATAAACTTGTGGATGATAACTTGCACGAAATTTGTGGCAGCACAATTGATTTGGATCCGTATATCTTTGCGAATATCCTCATAGAAATGCCGATGAAAGTTGTTTCCGAACACGCTTATGACGATTATTCAGAGCCCATCATTACCTTAGAGGATACAGAAGAAAAAGCAAAGAATCCATTTGAAAAACTGAAAAAAGAATGATGACCAGGAGGTGAAAATATGGCGATTCCTTTCAGAAGAACAAGTAAATCAAAACGTGATTCTCGTCGTGCACATTGTAAGTTAAGTGCTCCGACCATGATCGTTTGCCCCAACTGCGGCGAACTCACCCTGTCGCATCAAGTCTGCAAGAAATGCGGTTTCTACAAAGGCAAACTTGTAGTTGCTCCAAAACCAGAAAAGGAAAAAGAAGTAAAAGAAGTAAAAGAAACCAAAGCAGAAAAAACAACGAAATAACCTGAAAGATGAAGAAGCGCTGACAAGGTCAGCGTTTTTCTTTTCAGTTCAATGGTATTTCATGATATAATTGATTTTGGTGATTACGATGCTAGAACACGTTCCAGTGCTATTGAAAGAAGCAATCGAATATCTGAATATCAAACCTGATGGCATCTATGTTGATGCTACTTTGGGTGGTGGCGGGCACAGTGAAGCAATTTTAAACAAATTGACAACGGGCCGACTTTTGGCATTCGACCAAGATGAATACGCGCTGAGTCATGCAAAAGAGCGTCTGGCTAGTTATCATAATGTGACTTTCATTAACGCCAACTTTGTTCATTTGAAAGCAAAACTGCTTGAGATTGGCATTAATACTGTTGATGGTATTTTATATGATCTGGGTGTATCATCATTTCAATTTGATCTTCCTGAACGCGGGTTTTCATATAATTATGATAGTTCTTTGGATATGCGGATGGATCAAAACAGTCCTTTGTCTGCCTATGACATTATCAATACCTATGATGTTGATCAAATTGCTCAGATTCTTTACCGATATGGCGAGGAAGCTAACGGTCGTTTATTTGCTAGAGCAATTGTCAAAGCTAGAGCCGTTACTCCGATTTCAACGACCTTTGAATTAGTGGATGTTATAAAAAAATGCCTTCCCAATAAAGTGTTATCAAAAAAGGGTCATCCTGCTAAGCAGACTTTCCAAGCTTTACGAATCGCGGTTAACGATGAACTGCATGTTTTGGAATCTTCTCTGTACCAAGCCATCGATCTTATTGCGATTAAAGGGAGAATCGTTGTAATTACTTTTCATTCGTTAGAAGATCGAATCTGTAAGAATATTTTTAAGGAAAAATCAACAATTGATATTCCCAAAGGATTGCCAATCATTTCAACGGAAAAACCGCTACTTTCTCTTGTAAATCGTCATGTTATTATACCGTCAGAAACGGAAATAATGACTAATAATCGAGCACATAGTGCCAAGATGCGAGTCTGCGAAAAAAACCCGATTTGAGCGTTTTTTTAGTTGACAGTGCCATGCCATTATGATATTATATTTTTGCACTGTAAACGCAGGTGTAGTTCAATGGTAGAACTTCAGCCTTCCAAGCTGACCATGAGGGTTCGATTCCCTTCACCTGCTCCAAAAGCATTTTCGCCCTATGCATGGTCATGGGGTTTTATTATATAAGATAAGTTTAATAATATGTTTTATAGCACCCGTTTGGAAGAGTATCGAAGCGGTTGTAACGAGCTGCACTCGAAATGCAGTTGTCCGCAAGGGCACGTGGGTTCGAATCCCACCTCTTCCGCCAGTTATTTATTATCAGCCTACTGATTTAGCATATTCATATGTCGAGATGTAGCGCAGTTTGGTAGCGCGCTTGGTTCGGGACCAAGAGGTCGTGGGTTCGAATCCCGTCATCTCGACCATTTTACAGTTTGGCCTTTTCAGTAATGAAATGGCTTTTTTTTATGAAAAGTGATATACTTTATATCGATTCCTTTTTGCATATTGGATTGTCAAGCATAAAAACAGTACCCGCTTGACGATTGTCATTGACAATGAGATAATATATGAAACCCGTTTGATACATGATAAATCGATTTAGTAATCTTTGTTTCACGTTCAACAGAAAACGTAGCGGTTTAATTCAGGAGGGATGGAATATGAAAAAAAAACATTTCCATTTCAATGCATTACAAACATTAGCCATCGGTTTTGCCGCAATCATCTTAATCGGTGCGGTGTTGTTAATGCTTCCAATAGCGAATCGCAACGGATTGTTTTTATCATTTATTGATGCGTTGTTTACCTCAACTTCAGCGACTTGTGTTACAGGGCTTGTCATTTTTGATACTTATACACAATTCACTATGTTTGGACAAATCGTGATTTTGATTTTGATTCAAATTGGCGGACTTGGATTCATGACGATTGCGGTGATGTTCTCGTTATTGCTCCGAAAACGCATCGGACTCAAAGAGCGATCCAATTTGATGGAGTCAATCAACTCGATGCAGATTGGCGGCGTTGTTCGCTTGGCAAAGAGAGTTCTGATTGGCACAGCGATTATCGAGACAATCGGAGCGGCCTTGTTATTCATTCGTTTTTATCCTGAATTTGGTTTTGCTCAAGGAATTTGGTTTTCGATATTTCATTCAATTTCTGCTTTCTGTAATGCTGGATTTGACCTCATGGGAGCGATTCAACCATTTGCTTCATTGACACCATTTGTCTCTGATGTTTTGGTCAATGTTGTCATGATGATTTTGATAATCATTGGCGGACTTGGTTTTATTGTTTGGAATGATATTGTTGAACATAAACTTCACTTTTCACGCTACATGTTGCATACAAAAATCATCTTGACAGTTACTGTTTTAATACTACTATTATCGACGATTTCATTCATGATTTTTGAACAAAATGCCGCATTTGCCGACATGAATTTCGGAGAACAATTACTTGCTGCTTTGTTTTGTTCGGTTACGCCCAGAACAGCAGGTTTTAACACCATTGATATAAATATGATGAGTGAAGCAGGTTCTGGATTGACAATGATTCTGATGCTGATCGGTGCTGGTCCGGGGTCGACAGCCGGTGGAATCAAAATCTCGACCTTCATTGTCATTTTCCTTTCCATAATCGCATATATACGCGGGCGTGAGGATATAAATATTTTTGGACGTCGGTTGGAAGACGGAGTAATTAGGAGATCATTTAGTTCAGCGGGATTGTATCTTTTTATGATGATTGCTTGTGGCATCATAATTCTATCATTTGAGAATTTCTCGCTTCATGAAACGTTTTTTGAAGTTATTTCCGCAATCGGAACCGTTGGTTTGTCAAAGGGCATAACGCCATTATTGTCAATCGGTTCCCAAATTGGGATTATCATGCTCATGTTTAGCGGTCGGGTTGGAAGTATGTCGGTAGCGATGGCTTTTGTTGAACAAAAACAAACAATCGGTTTAAGAAATCCAGTCGAAAAAATTATTATCGGATAAGGAGAGAATATTATGCAATCAATGCTTGTTATCGGTCTTGGACGGTTTGGAAGACATCTTGCTTTGAAACTTGCTGAACTTGGAAATGAGGTTATGATTGTTGATCAAGATGAAGACATTGTCAACAAATTAGCACCATTTGTTACATCTGCTCATATCGGCGATTGTATGGATGAGGAAGTGGTGAAATCACTCGGCGTCCGCAATTTCGATGTCTGTTTTGTCTGCATCAGCGAGAATTTTCAGTCATCCTTAGAAATAACTTCGCTTTTGAAAGAGAATGGAGCGAAGATGGTTGTTTCGAAAACTGACAGAGAAATCCATGCCAAGTTTCTAATGAAAATCGGCGCCGATGCAGTTATTCACCCCGAGCGAGATATTGCTTGGCGAGCAGCGATGAAATACACTGCGAAAAACGTATTTGATTATATAGAATTTACCCCAGAATATGCTATTTTTGAAATCAGTGTTCCTTACATTTGGATTGGCCACACGATTCGGGATTTGAAAATTCGTGAACATTATAGTATTAATATAGTCGGAATCAAGACTGATACTGAGGTGACGCCAGTCGTCAATGCCGATCATCTGTTTTCGGAGAAGGAACACTTGTTTGTTGCTGGAAAGAAAGAAGATGTCATGAAGTTGATGAATAGGTAACCTACTGCTTACAATTTCAAGACAATTTTTTCATAAAGGTTATGAATTATATCAACAATGATAATTATTCATTTGTTGTAATGATAGTCGGGATTGTCACTTCCTGACTTTTTAATTTGGATGAAATTTTGTCCAGTTTTGCAGGTTTTGAATTGAATATAAGACGTTGATATGATATAATACACCAAACATTTCTCATTGAAACAGAAAGCTGTGACAGGTGATTGCCGATGAAAACAATCTATATGAAAGATTTAACCAACTATTTTAATCAAGAGATTGAAATCAGTGGATTTGTTGATAAAATCCGGGATTTACAATTTGTTCAGTTCATTATTGTTCGTGATTCAACTGGAAAGACTCAAATCACGATTGAAAAGAATGAAACCAATCAAGTGATGAATGATATGGTATCGCATTTAACGAAAGAAAGCACAATCGTTGCTAAAGGCGTCATCTATGAACGTCCAAATGTCAAACTGAGAGGAATGGAATTTATTCCTTCGATGTTGGAAATTACGAGTGTTTCTGAGGAGCAGTTGCCTATTGATATTCTCGATTATACGAATGCCACCGAAAAAGAACTACGGCTCGATAATCGGTTTTTAGATTTGCGTACAGAACGTAATTACCTGATCTTTAAAGCCCAGACACTTTGTGAAATGGCAATGCGGGAATATTGGTTAGAAAACAATTTCATTGAAATTCATTCGCCAAAAATATTGGGAACAGCATCGGAGTCGGGGGCCGAAGTTTTCAAAATGGATTATTTTGGCAGAACGGTTTATTTGGCGCAATCACCCCAGTTTTACAAACAAATGGCAATGGCTGCTGGGTTTAATAATGTTTTTGAAATTGCTCCGGTGTTCCGAGCTGAAAAATCGCATACAGCTTATCATGCAACGGAATTTACTTCTGTGGATTGCGAAATATCATGGATTAAATCTCACCATGATGTCATGGACATGGAAGAGGCTTTTTGCAAACGCATGCTTTTAAAACTGAAAACCGACATTTCCGAAGAATATAAACGGATATATAACAAAGAATTTAATCTTAACGACGTTGCTTTCCCCCGAATTTCCTTTGCTGAATGCAAGCAAATCATTCAAGAAAAATATCATTATACAGGAGAAAAAGCTTTTGACATTGACCGTCGTGAGGAAGAGTTAATCGGCATGTATGCTAAAAAAACTTTTAATTGTGATTTTGTTTTTGTCACCGAATATCCATTCGCAGCTAGACCATTTTATCATATGCTGGACGAATCCGGTCTAACTAAGAGTTTTGACTTATTGTATTGCGGTGTGGAAATCACTACTGGTGCACAACGAGAACATCGACTTGATATTCTTAAAAAACAAGCAACGGAAAAAGGCTTGCCATTAGAATCGTTGGAATTTTATTTTAATTTTTTCAAATATGGAGTTCCGCCACATGGCGGACTAGGCTTTGGACTGACACGTTTTCTAATGAAATTGTTCGATACGGAAAGTATTCGCGAAGTTACTTTGTTATATCGTGGCCCCAACCGCGTCAACCCATAGATATTTTTATCCGAGCAAACAATAATTGCTCGGTTTTTTATATAATAAGGATAACAACATTATCATAATGTGTTACAATTACTGATGATAAAGGGGTGGTAATTGATGATTAGTGCAATCATGATTGGCGCCGGAAGCCGCGGTATCGGGGCTTATGGTGCTTATGCTGAGTCAAACCGAGAAAAAATTCGTTTCATCGGAGTAGCTGATCCGGACCCGATGCGTCGTGGATACTTTGCCATGAAACATGCCATCATTCCCGAAAACCAGTATCCTTCCGATGAGGAAATTCTTGATCAGCCGAGAATGGCTGATGTTTGTTTCATCTGTACTCAAGATAATATGCACTTTATTCCCGCCAAAAAGGCAATGGAAAAAGGGTACCATTTGTTTTTAGAAAAACCGATGGCAGTTGATCCTCTTGAGTGTATTGAACTTGGAAAAATCGCGGAGACTAATCATGTGCGTTTAATGATTGGTCACGTACTTCGGTATACGCCCTTTTTTGCCACCATTAAACAATTACTCGATAGTGGCAGAATCGGTCGTCTCATATCAATCCAACACAACGAAAACGTTGCTTTTTGGCATCAAGCCCATAGTTTCGTCCGTGGAAACTGGCGCAATCGTCAACTGTCAAGTCCAATGATTTTAGCTAAATCATGCCATGATTTAGATCTAATGATCTGGTTTGCGGAAAGTCATCCAACCCAAGTGAGTTCTTTTGGCAGTCTTTCTCATTACAAGTCCGAATTCATTCCCGAAGAAGCACCTAAATACTGCATGGATGGGTGTAAGCATGCCAATGAGTGTTTATATTATGCTCCAAAAGTATATCTTAATGCTCCAGATTGGCTCAAGTTACCGGTATCAAATGATATGTCGGATGAAGCATTATTAAAAGCGTTAAGAAAAGGACCTTATGGTCGGTGTGTTTATCAGTGTGATAATGATGTCGTCGATCATCAAGTAACGGCAATTGAATTTGCCAATGAAATCACGGTTGCTTTTACGATGACTGGCTTTACTCACGAAAACACAAGGACCATTAAATTAATGGGAACAAAAGGTGAAATCCGTGGCCATATGGACAAAAATACGCTTGAAGTATACCAATTTGGGGTTGAAATGCCAGAGATTATTTCGACGACCGCTAAATCATCTGGTCACGGTGGCGGCGATGAAGGAATTATGGAAGCCTTAATAACTTTAATCGAAAGTGGTATAAATGGAGATGTAACAAGTCATAATGCTTCAATTGAGAGCCATTTGTTGGCTTTTGCTGCCGAAGAATCGCGTTTGAGTGGCAAGACTATTGATTTTGATAAATATGTTGCGACATTATCGGGGTTAAAATGATGGAATATAGAAGTTGTCTGCTTTGTGAACGATCTCAAGCAATCGAGTTATCAAAGACCATCTTTAAACCGAATATGGGCGATCAATTTCTATGTTTATTTAGCGAGAAAAACATCGATCGGATGTTGATAGCCATTGATGATAATATAATAGTGTCCATGGTTAATTACTATCCGGCTACAGTATTATTACAACAAGCAAAGATTACTACCGGTTCAGTCGGATCGGTAGGGACAATACCCGAATATCGTGGAAAAAAAATTGCCTCTAAATTGTTGAAAATAGCAGAAGATAAAATGTTATCCGAAGCGATTACATTGATGATTATTTCCGGTCAAGGCGGTCTGTATTCCGCGATTGGAGCCGATTATGCCGGCAATGCCACGGAATGGTTTGCTGAATACGAAAAAACCCCGAAATTGCCATTAATAAGCTTAAAGCCATATGCTGATTCGCTTTTCCCCCAATTAAAAGCAATTTATGAACAAGAACATGTACGATATCTACGCGACAATGATGAGTTTCGTTTATTGATCAAAGGACAAACATTTCCCGATAGCTATGCAACTTATCCTTTTGAGATGATTTTACACGATGGGAATATAGTAGCATATGTCATCTTGCAATTGGAGAATAATCCAGAACGTTTAGATTTGGGAATCAAAGAATATGGTGGCGATCGAGCGGCAATCGTTGCCGCATTTAAGCTGTTATTGGCAAAATATAATAAAAAAATAATGCATTTTGCATCTGATCCTCACGATGAGATAGAACAATACTTAAGTGGATGCGAGAAAAAACAGATTCACCAATTTACTAGTTTTAAAATAATTGATTTTCAAGGATTTATGCATCAACTTAAACCCTATTGGGAAGCAATAGTTCCCGAATCGAAACCATCGTTTAAATACTCAGAGGCCAGCAACAATTACTTTCTCTTTTGGGGAAACGAACGATTGCAGATTGAAGATATTACGCTTTTGACAAGGATGATTTTCGGATACGATCAAGATTTAAACCTTGATTACTCGCAATGCCCATTGTTAGAGGCATTTGTAAAGCAGGTCTTTCCGATCCCTTTTGCTTGGACTCATAATATTAATTATCAATAAGACAAATATATTGGAGGAGTGCATATGTGGGGATTAGATCCAAAAGTTATAACATTTATTGGCATTACGTTCATCTTCGCCATGACAACATTAGGCTCGGCAATGGTGTTTCTCTTCAAAAATGCGATGTCAGATATGACCAAACGCATCTTTTTGGGCTTTGCCGCTGGAGTGATGATTGCCGCCTCAATTTGGGGTTTGTTAGTTCCTGCAATTAATCAAGCTGAGGATTTGGGAATGATGGGCTGGGTTCCTGCAGCCATCGGTTTTGCGATTGGGGGAGGATTTATGTTATTGTTGGATGTAATTTTACCTCACTTGCATATTGGCAGCAATAAACCCGAGGGTATTCGATCATCTGCTGACCGAACAACAATGCTTGTGTTTGCGGTAATGCTACACAATATTCCCGAAGGTTTAGCCGTCGGGTTAGCTTTTGGAGTGGCTTTAGCAACCGAATCGACATTAGCTTTAGGAGCCGCGATGGGGTTAGCAATTGGGATTGGAATTCAGAATTTTCCAGAAGGAGCGGCAATTTCCTTGCCACTAAAACAAGAAAATGTTTCAACCTCAAAATCATTTTTATTAGGTACTCTTTCGGGGGCGATTGAGCCCGTGTTTGCAATTGTTGGAATCTTGCTAGCTGGGGTATCGGTAGTAGCTATGCCGTGGTTATTAGCATTTGCAGCGGGAGCAATGATCTTTGTTGTTGTCGAAGAACTGATTCCCGAAGCACAACTGGGATCACATTCTAACCTTGGAACAATCGCGGTTATGGCAGGATTTTTGCTGATGATGATCTTGGATATTGCCTTAGGATAATGGTGATTTTTAAGGAGGTAAGACATGAATTATAATCTACCTATTCTTTATGAAGACAATCACCTTATCATTTCCATCAAACCGGCAGGTGTTCTTTCGCAGGCTGGAGAAATGGATATTCCTGATATGCTTTCGATGATAAAAAAATATTTGAAAATCAAGTATAGTAAACCGGGCAATGTCTTTTTGGGTTTGGTTCATCGTCTGGATTTGAATGTTGGTGGCGTAATGGTCTTTGCGAGAACTTCAAAAGCTGCTGCACGATTATCGGAGGCCATTCGTGAACATGATTTTTCAAAGCGCTATTATGCCATAGTTAACGGTGATCTTCCCATTGGACAATCGGAATTGCTTACCAATTATGTAGCAAAAGACGAGACAACAAAAATGAGTTACATCACCGACCAAGAACACGGAAAAATAGCTAAATTAATATATTATTCCATAGAGCACATTCAAGAAGACGGTCATAATCTGACTTTGATAAAAGTCGATTTATTAAGCGGTAGATTTCATCAAATTCGTTTGCAAATGGCCGCTATCGGTCATCCGTTATATGGTGAAAAAAAATATGGAAATACGATTTCAAGCCAACAGGATGGACTGGGATTATTTGCTTATGAATTAGCGTTTTCACATCCAATCACTCATGAAGAAATGGTTTTTAATGCCCTTCCTGAAGCGACTATATTTACCAAATTTGCTTTTTTCTCACAACAAAAATAAAGACCATCAAACGACGGTCTTCAATGGCAACAGATTCGGTTTTTAATATTTGTCAAAGATAAGCACGTGCGGACGGGAAAATAGACTTGAACCGGTAATGAAAATTTGTTCAGTCAGCATTTCAATCGTAATTTCCTCGTCATAATCTTCGATATTTCTGATGAATGCTTCTCCATTTTTGATGGTGATTTCGAGAGTCACATTATTTAAAGGCAAATGCGAATCAGAAAATTTTATTCGTTGGACGGTATTTAAATCTCGATTATAGGGGTATCCTAACAACATTTTTTTGAGATTGACGATCCGGATCATGATATGGCTGGTTTGTCCTTGGGAATTGACTTGATTGATTGTTAAACCGCTGAGTCGATCAACTGTCGTAATCATAGTGTCATCGAGAAAGCATATTTCTTCAACATCAGTATCAAATTGAGTATAATAACCAATGTTAGTGCCATTTTCTTTAACGAGGGTAATTTTACCAGAATCAGCTTTTACAGCTTCATAATATGATTGCCAGTACTCTAAAGAGCGGTCAACGAAGATCGTGAAATCACTTAATTTGGACTGGTAGATAGCGGCAACAGCGGCCAAAGTCTCGGTATCAACATCTTGATATGTAAAACATCGTGTTGAGATTATGTTGTGCTGAAAACGGGAAAGCCGATTGACAGTTACAAATCCGCTTGGAAGATAAAAACTTTCTGCAAATGGTGATAAAGCGCAGATGGAGATGTTACGGTTATACAGATCATGTAAAGCTTGTTTTAATAAATCGTTCATAAGTCCTTGTCCTCGATGGGCTTTTAAAGTCGCTGCCCCAACGACAAAAGGGCAAGGAAATAAAGTCGATTTAATTGACAAGGTTTTTTTAATTAAATGTAGAGCTGAGATGATGTGATGATCTTGTTTGTGAAAAATGACGTTATCCGCACGGAATTTTTGGGTAAAGAAATATTCTAAGAAACCATCTGAATCGGTAAAAGCTTCGTGGTAAAGTGCTTTTAACTCCATCACTTCATCCATCGCTAAATGATTGCGAGAAAGTGAATATTTTTTTGCGAATCCCGAGGGGTTATAAGATAGTTTTGCTTTTCGTAGTTCGGCAATGCCTAAATCTTCTTGACGGTTAATAATCGAGACATTCGCAAAGTGACGATTAGCAAATAGATAGTTGATGGCGGCGTATATACCGGGATAATCGGTATCGGCTTTTTCAAAGAAAACGAGTCCCATTTTTTTTGTATTTGCACCGATAGCGAAAGCAATTATTTTGTCATCAAGGACAATTACATCCGCAAAACAACCGTATGTATCCAAACTATTAAGAGTTTTCAGAATTGTTTCGTGTTCGAATGCGTGTCTTTTATGTTCTTCCCATTTGTGTAATAGATCGATAACCATAGTCTCATCGGTAGCAACATATGGCCGAAATATATAGCCGGGAAGTTTCATAAACTGGTGGACCAAGTTGCGTTTATTATGATATGTTTTACCCACAAGAGTTCTTAGTGAGGAACTTGAATATAGGTATTCATACATATCTCTGTTTTCATAAACCCGGTATTTAGCATCTGTAGAGGCGAGAACAGCAATCATTTGTTCGGAAAGACCACGAACCAAAAACGGGATATTGCCATCGACACAGTCGGCTTCTATCCACTTTATAGCCATGATGAAGGTTTGCCAATCAGTTGCGACTGGTGGAAAATAAAAAGGATATCCGTTGGTAACTGACCGAATTAACAAATATTGGTTGTTCTCTTCACCAATTTCGATGTTATCGACGTCGCTCCAGATAATCAGATTCTGGAAATTGAGTTCACTACCATAATAATCATCATAAAGGAGGTTCTGATCCAAATACTTTTCAAGAATTGATTTCCATTTGGGAGAAAAACAATTAAATATCATAAAATCACCTTTTTTATTATATCATATTTTCGATTATAGACGACAATATCCCGAATTTTTGATGAAAATCAGGATGTTGATTTCGTCTTATCATTATATGTCGCCATAAGGATATCGAAATATATATAAAGAGAAAAGGATTGTGTTTCCATGATTTTTGATATGAAAATAACAGTGAATGTGATATGATAATATTAGTTTTATATCGAGGTGTCATATGATTATATCCCAAAGGCAAATCACTGACATGATGGCGGCGGTTCGCATAGACTTTATGGATGGATCATCCGTAGAATTCCTAAATGTCGGGGCCACAATTTCGCGTTGGGTACTCACAGATGGAACAAATGTTGTCGCTGGATATCAGAATTATAATGATTATCTTGATGATGGAATGTATCTAGGCGCCACCATCGGGTTAACTGCTGGTAGAATCGCACAGGGTCGTTGTGTCATCGATGGCAAATCGTATCGATTCGTCTCTAAAAACGCGAATTTTTTACATGGCGGTGATCATGGACTGGCGTTTGTAGTCTTTGATGTCGCCGCCATCGAAGAACTTGTGGAGACAGCTGTTTTGACATATTGTACTAATTATCATCATGAGTTTTTACCCGGAGTTGTGAGCGTTACTGTTCGCTACACAGTATCACCGAACAATATTGGAATTGAACTGATGGCAGAGACTTCAGCAGTTACATTATGCAATCTGACTAATCACTCCTATTTTAATCTCGATGGTGATTACACCCACGATCTTAGTAATCATCGCATGCAAATAAACGCTTCCAATGTTTTACTTGTCGATAATGAAATTATCGGCAAAGAACTAATCCCCGTACGAAACACACTATATGACTTTACCATTTTAAAACCGGTCATGCCTACCATTACCGATCCGATTTTAAAGAAGCAAAGTGCTTTCGGGATTGATCATTGGTTTATGTTTGACTTGAACCTTAACAAACCCGGCCTTTTGTTATATTCGGAAAAATCGCAAAGATCATTAGCAATAACTTCATCATATCCAGGAGTAACCATTTACACGACCAATTACCCCGCGGCTAAATGTGTTCAAAACGGGAAG
>JAQWBC010000162.1 GCA_028707415.1 Candidatus Izemoplasmatales bacterium | reverse complement strand
GCTGCGAGTAATCTGACATCACGGAGATGGTCATAATGGCCATGGGTAATCAAAACTTTTTCTAATTTTAATTGCTTTTCAACAAGTGTTTTCAAAATCGCTTCGCCGTTAAACCCGGGATCAATTACTAAAGCCGTATTTTTATAAGTTATTAAATAACTGTTCTGATTCGCAATATTATCATGAAAACTAATGGGTTTCATTAGCGTACCTGATAAGCTGCGCCATACATACCCGCTTCGTTTCCTAGTTCTGCTAAGGCAAATTTAGCATGCGTTATAAAAGGCGTGACATATTGATAATATTGCGATTCAATCTTATCGAGTAAGAATTTTCCGGCATAGGACACGCCTCCACCGATTACAAAGATTTCGGGATTAATTACTAGAGTCACAAGCGATAAAGCATAAGCCAGATAATTAGTGGCTTCATCAATGGCTTTTAACGCCGCTTGGTCGCCTTTTTTGGCAAAATCAAACACCATTTTCGCACTTAATTTTTCATACCGATTGAGTTTGCTTGATGAATCAATGGCTCGGTACATCTTTCCAAGGTTAACAATTCCGGTTGCGGAACCGACTGTTTCTAAACACCCGCTTTTCCCGCAATTGCAGGTAAAACGCCGATTATGATCGACTAACATGTGCCCGACTTCGCCACCAACGCCATCATATCCGTCAACGAGTTTGCCATCAATAATGATTCCGCCGCCAACACCGGTGCCGATAGTAAACAAACAAACGTTTTTATAGCCTTTCGCAGCACCATGAAATACTTCCCCGGCCGCCGCCACATTCGCATCGTTGGAGACTTTGACAATAATCTCCTTGTTGCCTAAAAGTGATAAAAACTCGCCTTTAACATCAAGAACATCCCACCCAAGGTTGACTCCGTTTTTTATAACCCCATTGGTCACCGGTCCGGGAACACCAAAACCGATGCCTTTGACTTCGTCGAGATTGACAATGCTATCAAGGAATTCATAAATCTCCGGTAATATATGTTGTCCACAATCTGTTTTATTGGTCGGAATATCCCACTTATTGATCAGTATTCCTTCTAGATCAAATTGACCGATTTTGATGGCGGTTCCGCCAACATCAATTCCCATTAAGTATTTTTTCATCATCTCAACTCCTTATTGTTTATTATATCATAAATCGACGATCCGAAAGACCGCCGATAAAGAAAAATAATGCTCATATTAAGAAAAAAACTTCATCAAATGAAGTTATTTCTTTTCCTTATGGATTGTTTCTTTACGGCACTGCGGGCAATATTTCATAATGTCCTGACGGTCCGGATGCAATTTTTTATTCTTGGTCATCGTATAGTTTTCCGACTTACACTCTGAGCATTTTAGAATAACTTGGGTTCTCATACAAATCCTCCATTCAAATCTCTAGTATATTTTAATATTATTTACTTAATAAAGCAAGCATTTTATTCCCAAACAAAACTCCCGCGTGATAGCGGGAGTATTGGAAGGGCTTTTTAAGTTATTTGACCAAGCGAACGGCGATAACGCCTTCGATAGTCGCTAACTTTTGTTGGATACTAAAGCGAGCAGGAACGTTCATATCAACAATCATCGCCCCATAAATGCCTTTATTCTTATTAGTGATGGCAGTGATTTTAATGGTGTTGTCCGAACCAAAGACGGAAATCGCTTCCGTAACGATTTTAACCATGTCAAGGACATTCTTATAGAGAATGACCAATCGACCTTCAGAAGTACAGATGCCGGCTGTGACGTTAGGGAAATTGACAGAATTGATGATATTGCCATTATCAATGTAATCAACGATTTGCTTAATTGCCATTATCGCGCAATTATCTTCCGATTCTTCCGTGGAAGCACCTAAATGCGGAATGGCGATGACACCTTCCATATTGGCGGTTAATGCATTGGGGAAGTCCGTAACGTAGCGACGAACTTTGCCGATTTCTAAAGCGGCTTTTAAATCTTTGTCATTGACTAAAACGTCACGGGCAAAGTTTAAAAGGACACATCCATCTTTCATCTTCGCAAACACATCGACATTGAACATGCCTTTGGTTTCGGGAAGGGCGGGAACGTGGACGGTGATAAAATCACACTCTTTATAGATTTGGTCATTACCAACAAGCATTACTCCTGGTAATAATTTTTGTTTATTGTCCTCGGATATAAAAGGATCCGCACCGTATACAATCATGCCTAGACCGATAGCGGCATTAGCCACTAAAACACCGATTGCGCCTAAGCCGATAACACCGAGTTTTTTTCCTAAAATTTCGGTTCCGGCAAACTGAGCTTTAGCTTTTTCGATTGTCTTCTGAATTTCGGGATCGGTTTTGTTAGCTTCAACCCATTGCATACCGTGATAGATATCTCGGGATGCTAAAAGCATGCCGGCGATCACTAATTCTTTAACACCGTTCGCGTTAGCTCCCGGAGTATTAAAGACCACGATGCCTTGATCAGCGCATTTTTCTAAAGGAATGTTATTAACCCCGGCTCCGGCTCTGGCAACTGCCAGAATCGATGGGGGGAGGGTCATATCGAGCATGTTTTGACTGCGGACTAAGATGGCATCGGCATCGACAACATTGGAAACAATTTGATAATTATTCGGAAGAGTTTTTAGTCCTATCGGGGAGATGTTATTGAGGCAAGCTATTTTCATAGTAGCCACCTTAAACATTCTTCTTTTCGAATTCTTTCATGAATTCGACTAAGGACCGGACACCTTCGTAGGGCATAGCGTTGTAGATCGAAGCTCTGAGACCGCCAACGGAGCGATGACCTTTTAAGTTATCGAAGCCTTTAGCTTTCGCTTCGGAAACAAATTTTGCGTCTAGTTCTTCTGATCCCGTCGTAAACGTGACGTTCATGATGGAACGATCGGCTTTGGCAACGATACCATGAAATAGTTGGGAGTTATCCAACATGTTATAAAGGAGGTCGGCTTTTTGGTCATTTACTTTTTTCATGGCTTCTAATCCGCCATTCTTTAACAACCATTTGAACACTTTACCACAGATATAAATACCATAGCATGGCGGGGTGTTATACATCGAGCCATCATCGGCGTGAATTTTATACTTGAGAATCGTAGGTGTTCCGGGAAAGACATCATCGGTGATTAGATCTTCACGGATGATGACAATCGTCACACCGGCTGGACCGACATTCTTTTGCGCGCCGGCG
>JAQWBC010000161.1 GCA_028707415.1 Candidatus Izemoplasmatales bacterium | reverse complement strand
CAAACCTAACCCAAGTGACATTGTTGTGGATGCCTTTGCTGGGGTTGGAACCATTGGCATCATTTTAGCTGATTCAGTTAAACAAGTTTATGCCGTTGAGATTAACAAGGCTTCTGTAAAAAATGCCATTCTAAATGCCCGAATCAACCAAATAAAAAATATTCGTTTTTATGAAGACGATGCGACCCATTTTATTAACCAAATTGCCGATGAAGGAATTATCCCGGATATATTATTTCTTGATCCTCCACGAGCTGGGGTGTACCAAGAAATGATCAATGCAATTGAACGGATAAAACCAAAAAAAATCGTTTATATTTCCTGTGATCCACACACTTTAGCAAGGGATTTACAAAAACTCGTTTCGATTAGATATACTTTAAAAAGAGTTCAACCCGTTGATATGTTTTGTCAGACGTATCATGTGGAAACGGTCTCATTGCTTTCGCTTAAATGACCTTGTTTACTATCGCTTACCTAGTAACAGATTGAGCATTTTCATCCAAATTAGCAACTTAAGACTACCAGTTGACTGTTTTCACGGTCTTGATAGTCTTTTTTCTCTATATGCAATTTATTCGTCCATTGAGCGAACATATTTTAGGAGGAAAAAACAACGATGAAGTCCATTTCTCTTGTTGGTGCAAACATATATGGTTAAATAATTTATATAATGATGAGTCGATAATGCATCACTTTGTTGTACTTTTCACAACGTCAAGTACCTATTACGAAGGGGTTAAGGGCTTCGAACGTATTTCTTTCTCAGAGAATCTTTTCGATATAATTTTTGCTGGAACAACATATGCCTTTTTTAAAACGGAACTTTAAATTTTAATGGATTTAAAACAACAAAAGAGCAACACGTCAAATAGCAAAATAAAAACACGTCAAATAGCAAAACAAAAGCACGACAAATAGCAAAACAAAAGCACGACAAATAGCAAAATGCTCTTGCGTTGATCATAGAAATATAGTATTATGATGCCAGGAGTGATACATATGGAGTACAAAAAAAGAGTCATTGACGATCAGCTAAAGTTTATGCTGACAGCCTCGGGAGCGGTTTTGATTGAAGGACCGAAGTGGTGCGGAAAAACAACCAGCGCCAGAATCATCGCCAAAAGTTTAATTGAGATGGATGAACCTAGAAATAGGGTCAATAATATAAACTTTGCTAAAATAGCCCCAGAAATCATTCTCAATGGCGAAGTACCCAGATTAATTGATGAATGGCAAGTCGCCCCTGTGCTTTGGGATGCCATCAGACATGAAGTGGATTTGCGGAGTAAAATGGGTCAATTCATCTTGACGGGTTCCTCGACCCCGGTCAATCATGATGAAATCATTCATAGCGGAACGGGAAGAATCACAACATTAAAAATGAGACCAATGAGTCTGTTTGAGTCAAACGATTCGGACGGCAGCGTATCTTTACGGGACATTTTCGAAGAGAAACCCATTAGTCCACAAAAAAACAATTTAACGATTCAAAAGTTGTCATTTCTCATTTGCCGTGGCGGGTGGCCGTTATCATTGGACCTTGAAGAGCGAGCGTCACTTCAACAGGCAAAGAACTATTATAAAGCGGTAACGGAATCTGACATATCGAGAATCGATGGAGTTGCGCGGGATTCAAACAAAGTTAAAGCCCTATTGAAATCAGTTGCGAGAAACATCGCTTCGCAAGCTTCCATCCCAACACTGCTTGAAGACCTGAAGTATGGTGATAATCAAATGTCAGATATAACGGTCGCAAGTTACCTCGCGGCGTTAAGAATGATTCATGTCGTAGATGATTTGGAAGCATGGAATCCGAATTTACGGAGCAAATCTGCAATCAGAACAAGCCCGACCAGGCACTTTGTCGATCCATCGATTGCGACTGCCGCAATGGGAATTTCTCCAAATGATTTATTATCCGATTTTCATACAATGGGTTTGGTATTTGAATCACTATGTATTAGGGATTTGAGAGTTTATGCCGATGCGCTTGAAGGACAAGTATTCCATTATCGAGATCGCAGTAATCTTGAATGTGATGCAATTATCCATTTGAATAACGGTTCATGGGGGGCTATCGAGATCAAGCTTGCGGAACACTTAATTGAAGACGGTGTGAAAACACTCAATGAGATTGCAAATAAAATCGACACCAACAAAATGAATAAACCATCCTTTTTAATGGTCTTGACCGGAGATGGATACTCGTATCAACGCGAAGATGGAATTTATGTCATCAGTATCGCTTCGCTAAGACCATAGCAACGATTCATTCGTAAGTTGTACAATTTTTATCTGATAAAAGCCTAAATGGAAGCATTTTTGACGCAGTAAAATCATTTCAAAGCAATTTTACAAGTAAATTCTTTACAATTGAGTCAATGGTTGTCACGAGAAACTATATTTTTGGGAAGAGGAGGAACAAGATGGCTGTGAAAAAAACCGAAGAACACATTCGTGAAAAAGCGATTTTAATAGCCAAAAATATTTCATACAAAAAAACTGCTCAAGAGGATGCAATCGGTATTCAAAAAATGAAACTGGGGTTCTTTGAATCTTCAGATAAAAAAGATATAAGAAAGTATTTTCTCGAGTTTATGACAGCCAAAGGTCCTATATCCTATTTAGTAAAATCAAATATTTACCATACAATCAATATTGATTCATTGGGTTTTCTTGAGTCATACAAAAATCAGTATGTTGGTTTTGACTTCATTAAGCTAGCCACTCCTGATGATGTCAAGTTGCTCGGTTGGTAGATTTATTCGGGAAAGACAGTAACAAATACAGTGTAATGTGTCAGACTTAATACATAATTTGGTCGGCAATTACGGGTTGAGGACGGTTGATATTGTGCGAAAATATATCTGTGTATGGCATGTGAAATCATCGGAGTACAAATCGATAGTATGACAAGCCAGATGACATTCGACTGAATGGAGCAAAAAACGTGCAATTTTGAGATTGCGTACCATGCAACAATAGATGCAAAAAATTTGATTAACAAACGAAGGAAAAATACTATACGACATTTCTGTCTAAAGTGCCAGATTTACGTTTGACCTGAGAAAAAAGCCGGATTTGCCCAATCATATTTCAGCTATAAATATGTTAGTTATATACACTGAACGGCATTTTTTCGAGCAATTAGGTGTAAACCACGCACTTTTCCATCCCCTATGCACAACTCGATG
>JAQWBC010000160.1 GCA_028707415.1 Candidatus Izemoplasmatales bacterium | reverse complement strand
GGCAAGATGGTAATGATTCCTTTGGTGGGTACTGAGATTCCTGTCATTGCAGACTCTTATCCTGACCCGGAAAAAGGAAAGGAATAATAGTACTTTTTAAGACGGCTTTTCATGTCAACTTGGTTGGCAAAAACCATTTCAATAATCATATCACTTATTTGGTATATTCCCGGATTTAACCGACGTAACAAAGGTATAAACATTTCACCTTCAAAGCCTAGACTATTGGGAACGATAAATGCCGCAAAATCGAGATAAAATTCTTGCATTGCAAGTTCTCTGATGTGGTTGAAGTTAACTGATTCATCTAATCTATTGTCAGTAATTTCGACAATTCCATCATCACGAAGCCTGGAAAAAAGCGTGTTGAAGCCATCAATTATGGTCTGTAAAGATGGGAAATCGTTGCTTTTCATGGCGAGATAAATTTTCTGGTTTTTCATTGAGCCACCACTTTCGTTGCGAACAATAATGTTATTGTTTCCAATAAAATTATATCATATGGATGCATCAATCGATGATATTATCAAAACAGAAAATAAAAATGGTAACCTTTCTTCACGAGAACGGCTACCATTTAAAATCATTTATTGGCTAAGCTTTAATCAATTGTTCGACGTCAAGCACGAAAATCGTCGCCCCACCAACTTGAACTTCAACTGGTGTCGAAGCGAAAATACCAAATTCACTAGAGATGGCGTTCGGAACCAGTTTTGTGCGTCGCTTAGAGGTTTCGCTAATAATCTGAATACACTTGTCTAAAATTTCATTTTGAACGCCGATTAAAATCGTTGTGTTTCCGCTCATCAAAAAACCACCGGTAGTCGCTAGTTTGGTGACGAAGAAATTTTCTTTAATTAGCGTTTTGATTACTTTACTAGCATCTTCATTGGATACAATGGCCAAAACGAGTTTCATATCTCACCATCACCTTTTGAAGTATTTTATCATAAGAAGTGGTAAATTAAAATAGGATTATTACAAAAAATAGTTGATATTGGCTTCGTTATTTCATTTTTTTATCCCTTTACCCGTTATTTGCGAATGTTGGGACCGATAATTAGCCAATCGAGCCCGTCATTTCCATCTTGATTAGCTGATTAAGTTCAACCGCATACTCCATCGGTAATTCTCTAGCAAACGGCTCGATGAAACCCATAACAATCATCTCCGTAGCTTGATCAGCTGTAAGCCCACGGCTCATCAAATAGAATAACTGTTCATCGCTAACTTTTGAGACTGTGGCCTCATGTTCAATTTCACCTTGAAAATTTCTGACGGTGTTTGTCGGCAGTGTATCCGAAGCAGATTCTCGATCAATGATAATCGTATCACATTCAATTTTACTTTTAGAGTGTCTGGCTTTTGGCCCCTCACTAACAAGCCCTCGGTAGTTTACTCGTCCGCCTTTGGTGGCGATTGATTTGGAAATAATCTTGGATGTGGTATATTCACCCAAATGAATCATTTTCGCTCCCGTGTCTTGATACTGTCCTTTACTGGCAAACGCAATCGAAATAGTTGTTCCTTTCGCATGGTCGCCTTTGAGTATGCACGAAGGATACTTCATATTTAAACCCGAGCCGATATTACCATCAATCCATTCCATATGGCCATATGCTTCGACAATCGAACGTTTAGTCACCAAATTAATAATGTTATTGGACCAATTTTGAATGGTGGAGTAACGACAATACCCATGATCAGCAACGAAAATCTCGACCACTGCAGCGTGCAAAGAATCTTTGGAATAGATTGGTGCTGTACAGCCTTCAACATAATTTAAGGAAGCATAGGAATCGACAATAATCAAGGTTCTTTCAAATTGCCCCATCCGTTCCGAATTAATCCGGAAATATGATTGTAAAGGTTTCTCAATTTTAACGTTTTTCGGAACATAGATAAATGATCCTCCGCTCCAAACAGCCGTATTCAGGGCGGAATATTTATTATCATTGTATGATACTGCTTTTCCGAAATAGGCTTTGAATAATTTCGGAAAAGCTTTTAGTGCTGAATCGGTATCTAAAAAAACGACTCCCTGATCTTCTAACTCTTGAATGGTACTATGATAAACCGCTTCCGATTCGAATTGAGTAGTAACTCCAGAAAGGTATTTTTGTTCTGCTTTGGGAATTCCCAAACGGTCAAAGGTGTTTTTAATTGATTCAGGAACATCATTCCAATCTTTTTCAACCTTATCTGATGATTTAATAAAATAGACAATGTCATTAAAATCAATCATCGAAAGATTCGGTCCCCATTTCGGATTCTCGAGCGCGACAAAAGCTTCATACGCTTTTAATCGGATATCAAGCATCCAACCAGGCTCGTTTTTGATTTTGGATATTTCTCTGACTGTATCAATACTCAATCCTCTTTTTGTAGAAAAGACGGTTTTCGCATCCGTCGAAAAACCGTATTTATATTCATCGACAAGTTGATCGACAGTGGTTTTATTTGTTTTTATCACGCGTTGTCACCTACTTTTTATCTATACTTTGCACGAAAGCCTGCCAAGCAATCGAAGCACATTTGATACGAGCAGGAAACTGTCTGACACCCTCGTACACTTCCGCTTCTTCAAGATCCACTAGTTTATCATAGGGTTTATTACCAATCATTTTTAGATAATTATCCGCAACAATTTTAGCCTTTTCGGTTGTTTTCCCAATCATCGTTTCCGTTAAAACGGAAGCAGATGAACAACAGATTGAACAACCTTTGCCCTCATGACGGCAATCAACAATTAGACCGTCTAAAGTTTTGGTTTGAATCGTGATATCATCGCCACATGAGGGATTCTTAATGTGAACAGTAACATATTCTTGGTCTTGAACGAGCCCCTTGTTTCTCGGGTTTTTATAATGTTCAAGAATTACTTCTCGATACAAATTTTCCAAATTTTCCATATAATTACCTCTAAAATCCTATCTTACGGAAAAACTTTACCGCATTTTTAGTCGCTTCGATAAAACGATCACAGTCGGCAAATGTATTATAAAAAAACAAAGATGCCCGTAAACACGCTTCGATGTTAAGCCACTTTATCACTAATTGTGCACAGTGGTGACCAGCCCGCAAACAGACATTCTGTTCGGCAAAATATGATGAAACATCGTGGGCATGAACGCCTTCAATGTTAAAAGCAATTAAGCCTGTCTCAGCTGTCGAATTATAAATAATGATGCCGGGTATTTTTTTGATTTGAGCAT
>JAQWBC010000159.1 GCA_028707415.1 Candidatus Izemoplasmatales bacterium | reverse complement strand
TGCCGTCATGGGCTGCGTCGTTAACGGTCCAGGTGAAGCCAAAGAAGCCGACATTGCTATCTGCGGAGGCATAAGTGAAGCTTTACTTTATATCAACGGAATCAAGACTAAAAAAATTCCCGAAACCGAAATTATTGCGACTTTAAAACAAGCAATTATTGACTATCAAAAATAGTAATGTTCTCCCTCGTCCGTTATCTGACGAGGTTTTTTTATTCAATGATTTTAAACCGTTTTTCAAACGGCATGATATCTTTTTTCAAAGCTGATTCGATAATATTTCCAAAGGGCATCTGAGCTATCAGTTGCCAAGTATTAGGAATCTTGAATGTTTGTTTAACTAATGGTTCAATCAATTCATTGTAATGCTGCAAAGAAGCTCCATATCCTAAATCAGACAAAGCATTCCAAATATTGATTTGAAGCATTCCCGCATGTTGTTGATACCAAATCGCAACATTATCTTGATATTGAGGGAATTGCCGCTTTAGGTTGTTGGTTACTTCTTGATCATCGAAAAAGAGCAATGTGCCATACCCGGCCGCAAAAGCAGCAATTTTCTTTTCGGTTCTTAACCGCTGTTTTTCCGATACTGTCGTCCGTAAAGCCTCAATGACGATTTGCCAAAACCGTAAATGTGAATCTCCAAGCAGTAAAACTACTCTTTGACTTTGGGAATTAAAAGCCGAAGGCGTTGCTTCAATAACAACTTTGAGCACTTCTAATAGCCGTTCATAAGGAACCATAGCCTGATCGCCGATGGCATAGATTGAACGACGGGTTTGTAAAACTTGAAGAAAATCCATCATTATTCCTCCCGTCTAAATTATATTTAACTTCTTCTTTATTATGAACTATTAAGTCCAAAAAAGCAAATACTCCAAATAAAAACGGATCGTCATCAACGACGGTCCGTCAAGTTATATAAGCAAGTTAGTTATCCGAATAATTCCATGACTTGTTTCAAAATATTATTATCATATATCCACTTCGAAACACGGAAACTTTCCGCTCCCAATTGCATATCTTCGGCCAAGAAAGGTCCGATAGCATCATTAATCGCCGGAATCGTCAATAACAAAGCTAAAACAAAGAACAAGATATAAACAATAGCACCGATTTTAACGATACCAAATAAAACACCCAACACTTTGTCAATTTGCTTAATGACCGGAATAGAAGTGATTGCTCTCGCTAATAATTTGAGAATAAAAAATACGATAATTGAACCAAAAAAGAGAATGACAAACGCTATAACCAATAAAGCTAAAGCTTTAATTGTCGGCTGAATCGCGTCGATAATCGAAGTTGCCAAACTGTTGAAGTCAATACCTTCCACAATCCAATCAATCATGAATTGCGGTAAGCTCATCTCTCCAAATGCTGCCCGAACATTGGTTTCCGATAAAGTCGCGCTAAACAGTTCCGATTGAGACAAATATTCACCAATTTTCGCGTTTACAACATCACCCATCCACGAATCAACAACAGGAGCAAATGGTTGTGCCAATAAAACTGAAGCCAGTAAACCGAAAATACCCGAAGCCATTTCCACAATCTTAACCAAGAAACCATGTTTCCAGCCAATCACCGCAAAAATGACAATTGCCACAACAAGTAAGACATCGATAATCCCGATTCCAAAAGTACCAAATTCGATTATTGTCATGATTTTACCTCACCTTTTTGGGTTAACTCTTCCAAGTAATCCTGATAAGTAAGTATCATTTTCTTCGCCGCAAAGACTTCATCGATTCGCGAAACGATAGTCGAATGCGGAGCTTCTTTAACAATTTCGGGATGTTCTTTAGCTTCTTTAGCAACGGTTTTCATTACCGAGATAAAATCATCGATTGTTTGTTTTGATTCCGTTTCTGTCGGTTCAATCATAATTGACTGATGAAAAAGAAGCGGGAAGTAAATCGTCGGGGCATGATATCCATAGTCTAAGAGACGCTTGGCGATATCAAGAGTCGTAACCCCAGTCGATTTATCGATCAGCCCATCAAAGACACACTCATGCATGCACGGTCCTTCGATTGGCAATAAATAGTCATCTTTTAGACATTCTTTGACATAATTGGCATTAATCGTCGCCAATTCACCAACGCGTTTTATGTTTTCTCGACCCAAGCTCAAGATATAAGCGTAAGCACGAATCCACACTAAGGTATTGCCAAAGAATCCCGAAATGCGACCAATGGAATCACTTGTCGTTTCCACATAGCAGAAACCATCTGTCTCTTTGACAATCGGTCCTGGTAATAGCCTTGATAAAAGTTTCTTTACTCCTACAGGACCCGATCCTGGTCCGCCACCGCCATGAGGAGTTGAGAACGTTTTATGTAGATTGACATGAACGATATCAAATCCCATATCACCTGGTCTTGCTTGCCCTAATAAAGCATTCAGATTAGCTCCATCGTAATACATTAGGCCTCCAGCTTCATGAACGAGACGGCTTATCTCACAGATGTTACAATCAAAGATGCCTAAAGTATTGGGATTAGTTAGCATCATTCCGGCAACTTCATCGGAAAGAACGGCTTTTAGTTGTTCTAAATCAACAAGGCCTTGCCCCGTTGAGGGGATTTCAATAATATCCATTCCTGCAACTGCAGATGAGGCAGGGTTAGTCCCATGGGCTGCGTCAGGAACAATCACTTTTGTTCGTTTGAAATCGTGACGATCGAGATGATATTGTTTCATAATCATGAGTCCAGTCAATTCACCGTGAGCCCCGGCAAACGGGTTTAATGTAAAGCCATCCATACCAGTAATTTCCGCTAACATCGACGAAAGATGCCGATATATTTTTAAAGTACCTTGGACAGAAGCTGGATATTGCAGGGGATGAATTCGCGTAAATCCCGGAAGTGAAGCTAGTTCCTCATCGATTTTCGGATTATATTTCATCGTGCATGATCCCAGCGGATAAAAACCGGTCTCAACGCCAAAATTCTTTTGGGAAAGTAATGTATAATGTCGGACAACATCGAGTTCCGATAGTTCAGGTAAAGGTACAACTTTGGTACGTAACTTATCTCCCAAATTACTTATCTGATATTTGTCAGGGTAGGGGTTTTTCGGTAACGAATAGCCTTTACGCCCTTTGACGCTTTGCTCAAAAACGAGACGATCATAATTTAACATGACAGACCTCCCAAAACCGCAACCAGGCGATCAATCTCAATTTTTGTCCGCTTTTCTGTGACCGCGAAATTAAGGA
>JAQWBC010000158.1 GCA_028707415.1 Candidatus Izemoplasmatales bacterium | reverse complement strand
GCCTGCTCTCGATGAACTGTGTTATGGTATCGGCGTGTTGATGCATTCCACGTACGGGAAGGGTAAATTGGTCGGTGAGATGTTAGCAATTATTTTGACTGTTATTGCCGGAGTCATCTTCGGACACTACGAACAATGGTTCTATATTGGCGCTGCAACGATTATTTTTGGAGTTGCTATTGGACCACTCATCGACATATTTAAGAAACCGGTATATCAAGTGTTGGAGGCAATAAAATGATTATTGAAATCTTTGCGGATGGAATTGACCGAGCGCATATCGAAGCCAAGAATTGGCATGTTTCCTGTCGGGGAGTCATCGTCAAAGATGACTTAATTCTCGCTGAATATATGCAAACAAGTGATGTTTATAACCTTCCTGGCGGCGGAATTGAAACCAAAGAGACATTTGCGGAATGCTGTGTCCGTGAAGTCGCTGAAGAAACCGGTGTAATCGTAAAAATCATCGAACCAACCTGTGTGGTGATGGAGTATTTTGTTGATGAAACTTGGGAGTCGCATTTTTTCCGTTGTGAAGTCGTTTCCGAAGACCGGAATCGTCAAGAATTAACCACAGCGGAAAAACAAGCGAAATTAACGGTTAAATGGTACGATTTGTATGAATTCTTGAGTATTTTGGAAAGTTATTCAAGTAAAAACCCCCATGGAGACAATATTCATCAGCGTGAATTGATCGGTCTTTTGAACAGTATCTAAACTCCTTAAAGGAGTTTTTTAATTTTTTTGCCTTAAATATGATATACTAGATTCAAAGAGTAGAATCTGAAGAACGGAGAGATGCCATGGTTATCACGACAATTGATTTGTTAAATTACTTACGTTGTCGCCGTTACGCTGCTTTGGATAGTCGCATGTCTGCTCGGCAGATTAATGCATCGTCCCAAGATGACAAAAATCTTGCTTTGAAATGCTTGTCAGTAAAAAATAATTATCAATCAATCATGGATGACGATGATTCGGAAGAATATGTACAAAAGAAACAAATGCATAGCGAAATAACTGCTAAAGCGGTTTATGCCATCAAAACCGTTGCTTTTGCCAAAATAAAAGCTCTGTATCCAGATGTGATGTGGTCACAAAATCAAAAAATATCCGTAAATTTCCCAACCGGGGATACACTTTCTGCACGTCTGGATTTGATGGGTTCATATTCGGATACCATATATGCCTTCACGGTTTTACCGGTGATAGATAAAGAAATGATTGATTGGAAATATAGCCTTGGGAAAACCAAACAACCATTCTTTATTAAAAATGAACAAGGAATATATTTATACAAAAAAAATAAGATTTCTCCGACTGTTAATTCCAATTATTCGATTCGGTTAGAAAAAATGACAAATCGCCGAAGCGATTCTGGTCGCCACTTTTATGATTTAGCCTTTAAAACTTATATATTGCATAAACTATACCCACATCAAACCATAAAATCGCATCTGGTAATGTTAAATCATCAATATGTCTTTGATGGTGATCCTTTGCATGACCCTAAGGCTGATTATAATCTCATTTCCTTGTTCGATGTATCTGCAGCAATCGTTGACCAAACTGAGGCAATTGAAATCGATTTGTATCGCATGCTCAATCATATCAATTTAAATGATGATTCTCCTTGTCAGTTGGTAAAAAATGAGTGCCAAAAAGGCACATCATTCGAATGTCAGTTTTCCGATTACTGCTTTTCGCATATTCCGAAGGTTAATTCTATTTTCCATTATTTTCAGCAACATCTTGGGTTTGCAGAAGGCCCTAAGAAGACCGATATTTGCCATGACACTTATGATTTAATAAATGAAGGTGTCGTTGATATGCTCGATGTTCCGATTTCGTGGCTCCATCGGGAAAAGAATCTAATGCAAAGATATTGCGTGGAAAATGATTATACTTTTATAAACAAGCCTAAGGTGAAAGCCATCATTGACACGATTCGTTATCCAATTTACTATCTTGATTTTGAGGCTTATCCGGCAATTATCCCTCGTTTCCGCGGTGAAATACCCTATTCACAAAGTGTTTTTCAATTCTCAGTTCATGTTCAGACAACCCCTGGAATATTAGACAAAGATAATCCCAAAACCCATTTTGAATTTATCGATACTGCCATCGGCGATCATCGCGAAGAATTGATTCAAAAATTATTAGTAGCGATTCCTAAAGGGGATTCTTCAATCATTGTTTATAATAAAACCTTTGAAAAAAATCGTCTCCTCGAATTAGCAACGATCTTCCCCGCTTACCAGCAGCGGCTGAACGAAATTGGGTCCCGTCTTTTTGATTTATTACGCGTCCTCAAAAATGATTATGATTTTTTTGTGGCGCGCGGGTTTCCCAAAGAAGTCGCCGATTCCTATAATTACTACCATCCTTTGATGTGTGGTAGTTATTCACTAAAGAAAATCTTGCCCCTGTTTGAGGTCGGTGGGTATGATGGATTATCCATTTCCAACGGTATGTCCGCTTACCTTCAATATGCGCGTTTTAGTGATATTGAAGCCGATGAACGCCAAGAGACAATTAATAATCTTTTAGCTTATTGCAAACAAGATACTTACTCAATGTATATAATCCTAAAAGGCTTGGAAAACATGATTTAAACCGAAGAAAAATCCCTTGCATAAGCAAGAGGCATATGATATAATAACTTTTGCGCCTGAACCGGAAACAACCGACACTCCGACGATTGCTTCGGATCCAGGTAAGTCAGATTCATAGGAGGGAAAAACAAATGGCATTAAGCAAAGAGTTGACCCACGAAATCGTAAAAGGTTTTGGGGCAAAAGAAGGCGACTCCGGTTCACCGGAAGTCCAAGTTGCATTACTAACGAAAGAAATCGAATTATTGAACCAGCATTTATTGGTGCACAAACACGATTTCCATTCCAAACGCGGTCTCTTGATCAAAGTTGGAAAACGTCGTAGTATGCTTAACTACTTGCAGTCCATTTCCGATGAGCGCTATCAAGCTCTCATCACAAAACTCGGACTCAGAAGATAGTCGATTGGTATGAAAGCACCCAACATCGTTTGGGTGCTTATTATTTGTAAGAAACGCTTTAAAGGCGCAAACGACAATCAAAGTTGCTTTAAAAATGGGCAGTAAAGCCCCACGAATTATCAGATTCATGGAGAAAAGAGGAGAATAGGAATGAATGAAAAACAGATTTTTACAAAAGATTTTTGCGATCGTAAGTTAATCGTCGAAGTTGGGC
>JAQWBC010000157.1 GCA_028707415.1 Candidatus Izemoplasmatales bacterium | reverse complement strand
AACGGAAAGATCTTTGGTCTCTAAAATCACGGCTTCAGTCGGACGTTTACTCTTAAATGCAAAATGCACAGCCTCATGACCGGTAATCGGCTTTTCAATCCGCTCGATTCTGGCAATCTTCTTAATCCGATCTTGAGCTGATTTAGCTTTTGTTGCCTTATAGCGAAAGCGGTCAACAAAACTTTGGAGATGCATTATTTCTTTTGTTTGTTTATTAAATGCTTTTAAAAACAGTTCGTACCGACGTACCTTTTCAATTTCATACTTATCAAAATTGCCAAGATAAAGTGATGCTGTCTTTTGATCAATCTCATAAATTTTAGAAACCACTTTATTAATGAAGTATTTGTCATGAGTTATGACTAGGACTGCCCCATCATATTTTTTTAAATAATCCTCCAACCATTCGATAATCTCAATATCCATATGATTAGTTGGCTCATCGAGAATCAATAATTCAGGCTTTTGTAATAAAAGTTTTGCAAAAGCGACTCGTGTTCGTTCGCCTCCTGAAAACGTCGAAATAATGCGGTCATAATCAGTTTTCTTAAAACCGAATTTTGTTAAAATCATATCAATTAGATAATGATATTCATACCCGCCATTTCGTAAAAATTCATCTTCGATTTGGCTATATCGTTTCAACAAATAATCATTACTGTTTTTTGTAAGTTCGTTAACAACTTCATTAAGGTTCTTTTCTAAAGTAATTAAATGTTTGAAAACCAAAAGCATTTCCTCAATTAATGTTTTCGAAAGATCAGAAATAACGTTTTGATCGAGGTATCCAATCGCTGTGGAGCGAGCTATGGAAATTTCGCCGCCATCAAGCGGCATCTCTCCCAAAATCATTTTGACAATCGTCGATTTTCCGACACCGTTATCACCGATTAGAGCAACTTTTTCGCCTTCATTGATATCCAAAGAAACGTTTTCAAATAAGACTTCACCGGAAAACGTTTTTTTAAGATTTGTCACTTTTAATAAGCTCATCGGATCACTTCCTTCCAAGCATCTACAACAGTTGTCGAGTTCTTTAGACTTTATTTATTATAACATGCCCATCTGCAACTTGACACCAATTGTTTATTCAGCCAAAAAAAAGTTCCGCAAATATGCAGAACAGATTAATTAGAAGAATGATAAAACAGCTAAAATAGTATAGTATATTCCCGCCATTGCCAGTAAACCACCGGTAATCCTGGTGACAAGCAGTTCTTCTTTCCTGGGCTCAGAAACCAGATTATATTTGCGTTTTTGAATGGCCTGAATGATTTTTTGGCTGCGAAACAAAAACTGGCAGCCAATGAAAATAAAGAAAAGCCCGATTATCACACCAAGAATTTTCATAAACATGATCGTTATTTCCCTCGCTTCTTTTTTTCTGGCATCGTTGCTGCTTCAACTTTTTTTTGCGGAAATGCGATAACAAACCGCGCTCCGCCCCCCGCACTTTCCATTGCCTTGACACTTCCGTTATGGTGATCGATAATCGCTTTAACAATTGTTAATCCTAATCCTGTATGGCCTTTATATCCAGTATAATAACGCTCAAATATTTTTTCACGTTCCATTTCCGGAATTCCAGGCCCATCATCTTCGAAAATAATGCGCAGGTAATTGGGACCCAAAGCGATGGAAATGACAATTTGGGTTTTAGCATATCGAATCCCGTTGGCCAGAATATTAGTGAATGCCGTTTCTAGCCGTTCAGGGTCACCTGTCAAGTAATAATTTTCTTCGGCGTTGCGAAAGTCTAAATCGATTTTCGCTTCTTTAGCAGCCATTTGAACCGCATTCATTGCATCACTGATAACATCAACGATATTGATTCTTTCGAAATGAAAGGCTTCTTGAATCGAATCTAATCGGCCTAACAATAATATTTGGTTGATGGTATCTTTCAGTTTTTCACTTTCAGCCATGATAACACTACAAGCATTTTTACTTTCCGCCTCCGATAGCACATTATATTTCATTGCTTCGGCATAGCCATAGATGTTCGTAAGCGGTGATTTCATCTCATGCGAAAAATTATGCAAAAATTCCTGCTCGCTTTGCCGATAATCATAAAGCCGATTACTAGCCTTTTCAATCGCAATTCCCAATTCGTTGAACTCAAAGGTTTTGAAAACGGGGCGTGGTTTTGGTTTGACATCCGGGTTGAGATGATTGGCATATTCGGCCAATTCATTAATCGGCTTGGTAAATGATCTTGTCGAATAAAATGACACCGTGGAAATCGAAAGCACCAAAAAAGCGATGCCGATAAAACCAGCATAAAAAATTCGATCTTCATCAATAACCAAATCCGGTCCCCGAAATATTAAAACTCGGTAAGGTGTTCCCGAAATGAGTTGAGATGTATAATAGTATTCTTGTCCAGCAAAATTAACTGTATAGACCTCGTATCCGATTGGTGAGACTTGGGCGGTTGATAAATCCGGAAATCCTTCATCAAAAGTCGCATGAACCATTGTATCGCCAGTATAAATCATCATCTCGACCCCGGTAACACCCTTGACGGTCTCAAAATCATCAACTATTTCCTCGATGGTATCACCATCAAGCGATTCAGCAACATTTTTGTTCATATCGACAACATTAGAATAGACTAAGCGGTCAATCGCATCCGTCAAAAAATAGCGAGTCAAAAGAACCGCCACTAAGAAACAGAAGACTAATAATACTGCAAAATACAAAATCTGTTTAATCCGAATTTTCATGTTCGTTTCGTGTACTTTCGTCTACGACCTTATATCCAAATCCGAAAACGGTTTTAATTTCCACCAAAGCTTTAGCGATAGTTAATTTTTTCCGGATTCTTTTAACCAAATCATCAACGCTGCGAGTGCCTTCAATTACTTCCCATTTCCAGATTTTTCGGAGCAGTTCCTCGCGGGAAAAAGCTTTAAAAGCATTTCTTGACAATAACAAAAATAAGTCATATTCCTTCGATGTGAAAGCAATCGGTCCCAGAGGAGAAAGGATTTCCCGTTCTGTCATTTTATAGATAAGGTTTCCTAATGTAAAATTACCGATATCATCGGTAGCTTCTTGTTGAATGCTACGTCGAATGAGCGATTTTACTCTTACGGCTAGTTCACGTCCAGAAAATGGTTTAGTGATATAGTCATCGCCCCCAATTTCCAGTCCGAGAATCCGATCATTTTCTTCGCCTTTAGCACTGACAAAGAGAATTGGTACCATGCTTTTTTCGCTAATCTTGGTAAATACGGAA